>CANQUB010000006.1 GCA_947626955.1 uncultured Clostridia bacterium
CCCCCCAGAAAAGTCAATAACTTCAAGAATTTTTGTGAAATTTTAATTTGCTTTTTTGGTCGCGCAATATAAAAGAAAATTAGTATGAAGTCCTCAGTTCAAAGATAACCACTTTTTCATTTTTTGTGCCCACTGGACGGTCATAACAGGCAAACTCCACAATGACATCAAAAAGCTCGTGCTCAAACATATAGTTGACAACGTCGTTCATGCCTAAAATTCGGTTGAGCCTCCTATCATTGAGAGCACTGGTAAAATTATAGTCAGCGTTTTGTGCTCCGTCGCGTGCGTTAAGATTAGGATTCTTGCTGACCGCCACACTTATCTCTCCCTTTGGCGTCAGCCTTGCCTCGCCGGTTAGAACTTGGTATTTATACATATCACTGACATTTATAGAAAAGTTTTTGAGCTTAGCGCAATAGCCAAGCACTTTGTCAGGTTTCACTAGTGGCCTAAAGGTCTTTGACCCCGACTTGTTCCGGTCACGGATGGCATAGGTTTCGGCCGGGTATTTTTTCATAAAAGAGACAATCTTTTTTTCATCGAACTCGGGCAGCAAAATTTCGGGCAACTTGTTTAGCCCCAGGGTCAAAATTAGATTATAGCTGTCAATTTTGTTCTCGATTCTAAACATCTTTTGTCTCCTTTTCTTTTGTTTTTGAATTTTTATTTGTAATTTTTGCACTATTTTGTGTAGTTTTTTACAACTATGTTTTATGTTTTGCAATAAAGTTAAAAACGGTATCAAAATAAATTTTCTCGTCTTGTGTGGCTGAAAAGGCGTGGCCGGCACCCTCAACCGAAAGCTTTTCTTTTTCGGCGTTAAGGCTAGAGTATACAATGTCTAGCATATAGTATGGAACAAAGTTGTCGTCAGTGCCGTGGATAAACAGGGTTGGGGTTGTGGATTTTTTGACCTTGCCAACAATATCCATACTTTCAAGGCTTTGGCCAAGCTTGATGCTGGCCGTTTGATCACTTGCACTCATTATAAAACTTTTGAATGGCAATTTCAAAACATTTTTAAGCACAAAGGCAAATTGTTCTTTTGTGCTAGAGTAGCCGCAATCCTCGATGGCACATATGACATTTGCGGGAAGAGCCTCACCCGTGGTGGCCATGACGGTCGCCCCGCCCATGGAGACCCCATGCAGCACTATTTGTGCCGACGGGTTCTCACTGACAATTAGTTCAATCCACTTCACCATGTCCAGCCTGTCGAGATAGCCCATGCCAATATACTTGCCCTCGCTCTGCCCGTGACCCTTGAGATCGGGCATCAAAAGGTTGTATCCCCTCTCGTAGTAGTGCTTGGCATAGTAGCTCATTTCGGTGGCGTTGCCACGGTAGCCATGAACCAACACTGCCCAATCGTTTGTGGGCTTATTTTGCACAATTTTATAGGCATTTAACTTGTAATCGTCGTATGAAACCAGGCTAATTTGCGTTTTTTCGAGTTGGTCAAACCACTCATCTTCTTTCTTTGGCTTTGGAAGATTGCTAGCCACATCTATGGGCGACGACGACTGAGCCGAAAAAGTGGCGTCAAGAGCAAAAGAAACAAAGACCACCCCTGTGATGGCGTATGTGAGAAGAAAAAGCACAATTAGCAAAAATAAAACCGACAGCGAAATTATGGCCCATTTTTTCTTGCCCCCGCTCTCGGTTTTTACTTTAAACGAATTTTTGCTATACATCGCCTTCCATAACTTTAATAAACCTGACCGCTTCAATGCCGGCCTGTGCTCCGTCGCTAACCGACTTGCTGACCTGCAAAAGTCCGCCAACAACGTCACCTGCCGCAAACACTCCCGGCAAATTGGTCATAAAACTTTTATCCACCTCAATGCAATTATTAAGGGTGATTATTCCAAGTTGCTTGGTTATCTCAAACCCCGACAAGCTGCCCTCAGCCACAAAAACTCCGTCAACACTAAGCTCTTTGCCATCGTCCAAAACAAGCTTTTCAACCTTGCCTTCGCCCTCAACTTTTGCAAGTGTATTTGGCACGATTATGATATTTTTGCTTAATTTTTCAATTTTTTTGCTCATTTTTCCAACAAGATAGACGGTTTTTGCGTTTTTTGAAAGCTCCTCGGCCTCGTGGAGAGCGAACTGCCCATCCCCCACGACAGCCACCACTCTATCCTTATAGAAAAACCCATCGCAAATGGCACAAAAGCTTACATTAGTTCCTTCGAAAGGGGCAAGCGGCGCAGGAATTTTCTTTTTGCCCGCACCCGTGCAAATTATGACGGTCCTGCCTATATATCTATTTTTTGAGGTTACTACTATATAAGTATGAGCATCATAATCATTAATTATTTGCAAAACCTCTTCTTTTTTTATTTTTGCGCCCAGTTTTTTCACTTGCTCAAGGCCATTTTGCAGTAATTGTTCACCCGTTATCATTTCAATACCGAAATAATTTTGAATGTGCTTGGCCTTTTTTAGTGCCGAAGTGCCGTTGTCGAATATGAGCACGGTTGCCCCTGCGCGGCGAGCATAAATGCCGCTGGAAACTCCAGCTGGCCCCCCACCAATGATCAATACATCATATACGTTTTCTTGTGCCATAAATTTTCTCCTTGCTTTTACTATACCACTTTTTGGCGGGTGAATAAAACATTTTGGCCACAAAATAATTTTTTGTTTGACTAACCCACGCGCAATAAATTATTATTTATTCATAGGAGTTATCATGAGCCAAAATTATGATGTATTGATAATTGGTGCGGGAGTTGTCGGGTGCTGCCTGGCAAGTGACTTAGCGCGCTCGGGCTATAGCGTTGTGGTGGTCGAAAAGGCCAACGACGTGGCCACGGGTGCAAGCAAGGCCAACAGTGGCCTGGTTCACGCTGGCTATGACCCAAAGCCAAACACTCTAAAAGCTAGGCTTAACCTTGAGGGCAACAAGATGTACCCTTCTCTTTGCCAAAGGCTGGGAGTAAAACTAAAAAAGACAGGAGCCATTGTGGTTGGAAACGACAAAGGTGCGGTCGACGCCCTCTATGAGCGAGGAAAACAAAATGGTCTAAAGAATCTTGAGGTTTTGGGGCGTGATGGCCTACTAAAACTATGCCCAAACCTAAATAGCGATATAACCATTGGCCTATACGCAAAGGATGCCTACATCGTAAGTCCCTATCTTTTGACCATTTGCCTGGCCGAAGAAGCCATTTTAAATGGTGCAACGTTTTTGCTAAATGACAAAGTCAAAAACTGCAAAAAACAGGGCAAAAACTTTGAAATCACCGCTAAAAATACCACATTTACAGCAAAATACATTGTAAACTCAGCCGGAGCTGGCTACAATGAGGTTGCCAAGGTGCTTGGCAGCGAAAGATATAAAATAGAGTTTCGCCGCGGCGAATATTATGTTTTAGACAGCACCGAGAGCGGCCTTACTCCAATAACAGTGTTCCCTCTTCCAAGTGCGGCTGGGAAAGGCGTTTTGGTTACCCCTACCATTGATGGCAATATCCTGGTTGGCCCAACAAGCTATCAAAGCGATGTTTCTACTAAGACAACAAAGGAAGGCTTGGACGATGTAAAGCAAAAATCTTCGGCCCTAATTGAAGTAAACCTTAGAAAAGCCATCCGCCAGTTTGCTGGAATAAGAGCAATCACCGAGGGCGACTTTACAATTGAAAAGAGCCGCAAAGTGGAGGGAGTTATAAACCTTGCTGGCATATGCTCCCCTGGGCTAAGCTCGGCCCCAGCCATTTCAAAATATGTATTTTCTTTGCTAGGACTTGAATATAATCCATCCATTTCGGCCAAAAAAATTAAGCCATACTTTTTACTAAAAGACCTCAATGATGATCAAATTAATTCTTTAATTGTAAAAAATAAGTCATATGGGCGAATTATTTGCAAATGTGAAAACATAACTGAAGGTGACATACTTTTTGCGCTTAATAGGCCACTAAGGGTAAACTCTATTGACGGAGTCAAAAGACGAGTGCGTGCAGGCATGGGGCGTTGCCAGGGTGGCTTTTGCAAATTGCCGGTGGCCGAGATCATTGCTAAGCATAACAAGATAAGCCTAGATGATGTTTTAAAAGAAAATGAGGGTAGCAAACTTTTTGTTTCCCCTATTCGAGGAGGCAAAAATGACTGACGTTATTGTAATTGGCGGGGGCCCTGCCGGCATGGCAGCCGCAATCGAGAGTGCTAAAAACGGTGCCAGTACCATCCTTATTGAAAGAAACAAAGAACTTGGCGGCATTTTGAACCAGTGCATACACAACGGCTTTGGCCTGCACTATTTTAACGAGGAACTGACCGGCCCCGAATTTGCAAAAAGGCTGGAAAAAGAAGTCAAAAAGTATAAAAATATCACAGTTTTGCTAAATACATTTGTTGTGAGCATAAAAAGTGGCGAGGTCGTGGTTCAAAACCAAGAAGGCAAGAAAAAACTCAAGACTCGCTCAATCGTGTTTGCCACAGGGGCGCGTGAAAAGACCCCAGCCAGCATAACCCTGACCGGCACAAGACCCGAAGGAGTCTTGACGGCCGGAGTAGCTCAAAAAATGGTCAATGTCTACGGCAGGCTGCCCGGCAAGAACGTGGTCATCCTGGGCAGTGGCGACATCGGCCTAATCATGGCCCGCAGGCTCACCTATGAAAGAGCCAAGGTCAAAGCCATTTTGGAGATCAACCCAGCCACCAGCGGCCTTAGAAGGAATATTTTGCAGTGCGTCGAAGACTACAATATTCCCCTGTTCTACAAACACACCGTGTTTGAGGTGGTTGGAAAAGACCGCATCGAAGGCATTTATTATGGGCAGGTCGACAGCAACTATAATCCCATACTCTCCACCCGCAAGTTTTTAAAGTGCGATTGCCTTATTTTGTCGGTTGGGCTTGTGCCTGAAACCGACCTACTCCCTGAAATGAAGCTTATGCGGGCAACCAGCGGCGGCGAGGTTGACGAATATTTGATGACCAACATCCCAGGAATTTTCACCTGCGGCAATGTTTTGCACATCCACGACCTTGTGGACAACGTTTGCCTAGAAAGTGCCGACGCCGGAAAGTTTGCAAGCCTTTATGCCAAGGGAAAGTTAAACACAACTCAGCCAATAAAGGTTTCGGCCGGCCAAGGAGTAAGCTATGTTGTTCCGGCAGTGGCTTACGCTGGCGAAGGCAAGTTCACGGCCAAATTTAGGCTAAAAAGCAAGGTGACCAAGACCAATGTGGTGGCAAAATCCAATGGCAATGTGCTTGGCAAAAAGTTTTTGCTGGCCGGAGTTCCGGGCGAAATGCTCACCTTAGAGGTGGATAAAAGCCTGGCAAAAGATGAAATTGTTTTGGAGGTGGAGACATGAAACTTACCTGCATCAACTGCCCAATGGGCTGCACGATAACAGTTACAAAGACCAAAGAGGGCTACAAGTTCAGCGGCAACAATTGCGCACGTGGCGAGGCTTTTGCTCGTGACGAGCTGACAGCGCCAAAGCGTATGGTCACCGCACTTATTCATACCGACAGGGGCGTGACCAGCGTTAAAACTGACAAACCAATAGACAAAAAACTCATCTTCAAACTGCTTGCCGAAATCGACAAGATACATCTAAAAAACGCAAAAATGGGCCAAATTGTCATAAAAAACGCCCTCAATACCGGCGTAAACGTGGTTGTAACCAAATCTATATAATTTTTTAAAGTGTTTTTGAATACATTTTAATATGTATTTTATACTGACCTATATCTTCTCTTTTGGGCTAGGCTTGATTTTTCATGACCAGTTTTTGCTGGGGGCTCTCACCATGTACCTCGGCTTTTTGCAAACCTATTTTATAGCCTATGGCAAGTGGTACGAGGAGTTTTTAGGAATGCTGGGGACCATTGTTTCCTCTATTTTGTGCTCGCTTTCGGGAATGTACGCTACGGCCATCTTCTCGCTGCTTGTATATATCCCTCTATCCATATTCAGCATGGTGAACTGGAAAAAGAACGCAAATAAAAATGAGGTCATCCTAAACGAAATGACGGTAAAAAAATCGACAATAATTCTAACCTGCATCGTTTCGGCCACCCTGCTTGTCAGCTTTTTGTTGTCACTTATCCCCACTCAGCATCTTGCCGTGCTCGACACAGCCGGGGACATTTTGAATATTTCGGGCATCATCTTAATTGCTCTAAGATACAAGGAGGGCTGGCTGGTTTGGGTGCTTGGCAGCATTGTCGACCTTGTCACCTGGATACTGGTGTATCTCAACCATTTTTCAAACAACGCCATAATGATGATAATAATGTCGGCGGCCTACATCTTTTTAAACCTGTGGGGTTACCTGTCTTTTATAAAACTTAGGAAAAAGCAAAAAGCTAGCCTAAAGCTGGCCTAAAATTATGAAATATCTTCGGCGCCATATAGCTGGCAGTACTCGGAGCAGTTCTCCATAAGCTGGTCGTGCGTTCCTTCAGCAAAAACCTTGCCGTTTTTTATGAATATGATGTTGTCGCTGTCAACAACAGTGGAAAGCCTATGTGCCACCATGATTATGGTGTGGTCCTTTGAAAGGCTCTTCATAACCTTCTTGATCTTGGCCTGGTTGTCGTTGTCTAGAGAGCTGGTGGCTTCGTCAAAAACTATGACCTTGGCATCTTTTAGTAACGCCCTGGCTATGGCCAGTCTTTGCTTTTGCCCACCGCTAAGCTTTATTCCGTTTTCGCCCAGCCTGCTGTCTAGCTTATCGTCAAGGCTCATAACAAAGTCAAAGAACTCAGCCTTCTTTAGTGCCTCTTCCATCTCTTCTTTGGTGGCATCGGGCTTGGCAAGCTTCAAATTTTCGGCCACGGTCATGTCAAACACGTAAGGTGCCTGGCTTACCACACAAATATTGTTTCGAATGGAGTCTCGAGTTAGTGAGGTTATATCTTGCCCGTCAAGGTAGATATGCCCGCCGCCTTCTTTAAGGTCGTAGAGCTTGTTCATGAGCGACACAATGGTGCTCTTTCCCTCACCGCTCATGCCCACAAACGAGACAATGGTGCAAGGCAAAATTTTGAAGCTGACATCTTTTAGAACGGGTTTGCCCTCGACATAGTTAAAGCTTACATCCTTAAACTCAATTTCACCCCTGCAATCTTCCAGCTTGTTTAGCCCAAACACCTCGACTGGATATTTGTTTTCATCAAAGAGCTCGTTTAGCCTGTGCGCCGAAAGTGCAAGATCAGAGGCGTCTTCTCTTATGGTGATGAGATGGTTGGCAAGCCCAACGATATTGCCCTTGTAGCTATAGGCTATCATGAACCCAGCAAGGGCTAGCTGCCCGTTGGCGATAAGATAAATACACATCAAAAAGTAGCCAAAATCCATCAAAACGCGAATCATTTGCCCGCCAAAAATAGCACTTCTATTATTTATCGAGGCCTTGTAGTTCATGGACTCAATGGTCCTTTGGCGAACATTTACCTCTTCTACCACTGTGTCGGTGGTGTTGAGGCCGCGAATATCCTTCATGCCCCGAATGTTTTCCATCTTGATCCCGCCAATTTGGTCCCTGGTGTCACTAATAACACGGCGCTGTTTTACCCAAAAACGGGTGCGCAAGCTGTTGTAGACCAGGTTGATTGCTACCATGGCTATTAAAAACAAGCAAATCCACTTGTTCAAAATAAAGGTGTAGACCAAAAATCCAAGGTTTCCAAGAACCTTTACAAAGCTGTACAAAATATTTATGGTGTTGCTTTGAATATGGTTAAGGTCTACGCTCATGCGGGTTAAATAGAAGTTTGAACCCTGGTTGTCGTAGCAAGATTGTGACAAAAGGTTCATCCTGTCCACAATGTCATGGTACATGCAAAGATACACAACGCCGTTGAACCTTTGAATTAAGATGCTATTGACAAGGCTGGAAATGTTGGCTGCAGCCACAACGCTGCAGGTTATAATCACCCACTTTAGTGCGTTTTGCTTGGTGAAATTCTCGGTGAACGAGGCCAAAAGATTACCAGTGGCCACCGCAGCATAGAGGCCGAGAACGGTGTTTAAAACAAGGGTTAGGATAAGGAAAAAACAAAGCGGCTTGTCAACAAAAAAGTAACCAAGGAATGGCTTTGCCTCTTTGATAGAAATCTTTTCTTTCTTTTGCTTATCGTTTTGCTTTAACTTTACACTCTTGTCAAAAGGGTGTTTTGCAATTTCTTTTGCAGCCTTTTTATCCATAAATTAATAATACAACAAAGCCGCAATTTTGTAAATGACTAAAATGAAAAACGGCTTAAAATGGCTTAAAATTTAAAATAAAAGCCACTTTATAGGTGGCCTTTTATTATTTCTTAGGTTTTTCAGGTTTTGGCACTGGAGGCTTTTTGTCTTCAGGCGGAAGAGGTCTTCTTTCGTGTGGCTCAGGAGGAAAATGCATAGCCTCTTTTAGGCTGGCAAGCAGCCCAGTCACATTTTGAATTTCGCTTGGCACAATTATCTTGGTAGACTGGCCATCGGCCACTTGCTTCAGAGCTTCAAAGCCTTGCAATGTAAGGTATGATGGCGAAGGATTGGCCTTGTTTATGAGCTCAATGGCCTCGCTCTCACCCTTTGCAGTGGCAATAAGTGCGGCCTGCTCAGCCTCGGCAGCAAGTATTTTGGCTTGTTTGTCGGCCTCGGCTCGTAAAATTTTAGCCTGTTTTTCACCCTCGGCAACAAGTATGGCCGATTTCTTTTCACCTTCGGCTCTTAGAATTTGCTCACGGCGTTCACGCTCGGCACGCATCTGCTTTTCCATGGCCTCTTGGATGTCACGAGGTGGAAGTATGTTTTTAAGCTCCACACGGGTTATCTTTATTCCCCAAGGGTCGGTGGCTTCGTCGAGCACCAGACGCATCTTGGTGTTGACGGTCTCACGGCTGGTGAGGGTTTCGTCAAGCTCCATTTCGCCCACAATGTTTCTCAGCGTTGTGGCGGTCAAGTTCTCGATGGCCCTAATTGGGTGGTCTACCCCATACATAAATAGCTTGGCGTCGGTTATTTGAAAGTAGACGACGGTGTCTATTTGCATGGTGACGTTATCTTTAGTGATAACTGGCTGTGGCTTGAAGTCGGCCACAATCTCCTTTAATGAAATTGGCTTTGAAGTCCTATCAAAAAAAGGCAAAATAAAGTGAAAACCGGTTTCAAGAGTGCGAAGATATTTTCCCAGCCTCTCGACAACCACAGCATTTGACTGGCGAACTATGCGGATGCTAAAGCACAGCGCCACAACAACAATTATTCCTAAAACAAGTAGTGCAATTCCCCAACCTGGCATTTTTGTATCCTCCTATTTATCTTCTTTTTGTTCGGTTATTTTTTCAACCACGAACTTGCTTCCATCAACGCGGACAATCTTTATTTGCTCGCCCACCTCGATGGCCTTTCCATCGTTTGGCACAGCATTCCAAACCACGCCGTTTACTTTTATTGTGCCAACCTCGTCATCGTCGCACCTTGTAAGCATTTTAAATTTTTTGCCAACCAGTGCATCAAGATTGGTCTTTTCTTTGGCATTTCTTAAAAGAAATTTTTTGGTCACTTTTCTTAGCGACAAGATAAGCACAATAGAAAGCACAAAGAACACGGTCAATTGAATTTCCCATCTCACGCCGCCGATGATGGACATTATGAGCGACGGAATGGCTCCGGCTGTGAACCAAATTGAGGTCATGTCTAGCGTTATAAACTCAATGACGGCCGAAACCACAATAACCCCAATCCAAACATAGAACATGAAGTCCATAATTTTCTCCTTACATAATAATTATATAACTATTTTATTTGCCCGTCAAAGATTTTAGTCCCAACTAAAAATTTCTTATTTCTTTGTCAGGTTATAGCTCATGTCGATTAGAAGTTTGACCTTGTCCTCGGGCTCATGGCCATCGAGCAAAATGGTTATCCAGTGCACCTTGTTCATATGATAAGCCCTAAAAAAGTGACTTTGGTCAATCATGCCCAAAATGACCATGGGGTTGGCCTTGACGTTTAAGACAAACACATCTCCGTCCTTGCCATCCACCAGTTTGTTATATGGAATATTCATTATTAGGCCGAACCATTTTTGGTTGTCCGCATGGCGGAATATGGCCGAAGTGAAGTCGTCTTTAAAAGGAAATTCAGGGCGAGCCATATAGAGCGAGTCGATATACTTTGCCCATTTATTGGCCTTTTGGCTAGGCTTGTAGATTGTTTCCATACTGCCCCCTATTTGCTTTTTGTCTTTTTCTTTTTAAGTTTAAGTGCCAAAAATATTGTCACGCCAACAAGTGCAACTCCTCCGCAAGACAGCCCGACAATAAGAGCAATGCTTACTCCCTTGGCTGGAATGGTCTCAATCTCGATATGACCCAGGCTGCACTCTCTTTGCCTTTGCCCCTCGCTACTTAATGTTGGCTCTTTGGTTACCGTCCACTCTCCCCAATCATGGCCTTTAGCTGGGATTACGAGATCTTTCTCCTTGACCTCTCGGCCGTTTATAGAAAGAGATCCGCACATTGTGCAAAGGTCATGGGCCAAAGTTCCTGTGGTTGTGCAACCTGCCGAAACCCCGTTAATATGCTTATAGGTGTGCTCTTCATGAAGAAGGAGAATATGCCCGGCGTTGGCCGAGGAGACCGAGGTGTACAGTCTTTTATTGGCAAGGTCAATAAACCGCTTTGGAAGCTGGAAATTGCCCTTAAACACCTTTGGAACATAGAGTTTTTGCAGGCTAGTGCAGCCATTTATAAGGTTTGTGAGCATAGCACCGCTATTTATAGTGAATGCCGACAGGTCAAGCTCTTCAAGGCTGGTGCAATTCTCGAACATCGAGCTTAGATACATGGTCTGCGTGGTATCGAATGTGGCAAGCTTTAGGCTCTCGACCTTGGCACAACCGTTGAACATGGAGTTGGACATCATCATCCTTGAAGTGTCGAAGTTGTCAAATTTCACCTCTTTAAGGTTGGTGCAGCCGGCAAAGAGGGCTGAGCACTGCTCAGGAGCAAGGATGGTGCCTTTATACACAAATGCAATCTTGTTTTGGTCCTCAAGGCTAGAGTAAACACGGATATATTTGCTGATGCGAATATAGGTGTCGTCGTAGCCGTCGGGAACTTCATTTGTAAAGGTTATGGAAGTCAAGTCTTTATACGAGCTAACCGCCGTCTTCCAATCGGTGGAGAACACAAGTGGCGATTGGTCGCCATAGTCGTCCTCAACGGCTGGATAGTCGTTTTCACCCACAGGCACGCCGTAGGTAACGTTGATAAATGAGATATTGAACTTCTTTGGCGAAGTGGTGATTATCTTGACGGTGTGCTTTCTTACCTCTAGTCCCGAAGACCTGAACACGCATTTGTTGAAGATGAGTTCGTCGCAAAGGTCGATGTCGCCTGCATACTGGCCGTCAATCTCCACCCGCGCCGTGCCGTATTCGGGGTCGGTGTCGGCAAAGATGTCAAAACCCGAGCCCAAAAATTCAAATTCGTAGAAGGCACTTTGACTGGTTGCTGTCAGCTTTCCGTTGGCCGAGTTTTCCTCAAAACCCTGTTTTTCTTTTTCGTAGTTATTTGGCTTTACAGTTTGCTTAAGCTCAACCATGCGGCCGGTTAGAAGCTCACGGATAACCGTTTGCCCCGAGTTTTGCAAGATGACAAGCTTATAATATCTAAAGTCACTGTCCTTAAAGGTCACACGATAACGAGAAGTGCTGGCTGGATTTTTAACAAGTTCACTGGTAAGGCCACTAAACAGCAGTTGGTACTGATCCTCGGTTGGGAGCTCCCCGCCCTGGTCACGTGCACCATAAACAGCCATCTCCAGTATTACGTCATTGCCAGTACCCCTACGATACACCTCAAAGTAGTTGGCCGATTGCTCCTGCCCGCAGTCTAGGATGATCTCGTGCGGAAGTGCAGGTTTATAGCCTTGATACCTTGAATGGTAATAGGTGGTGTCGTTGCCGTCAACCATGGCATCTTTGCCCTGCCCGTCACCGACCTGAGTTTCGGGAGCTGAGACAATAGTCCAGCCAGTTTTGTGCGTCAGGTAGTCCACCGAAGCGTCTTTAATGCTGTCCAAGAATCTTGGCTGCCAATCTTCAAAATTATCCGAAGTCTCAAGGTCGGCCTGCGTGGCCTCGGCGTTTACAATGTTTGTGGATGGGATATTTACAATGCTAGCCGCATCCGGGAACTTTACTCCCACATACAAATTGCCTGGGCCACCCCAGTTAACAAGGTGAGCATCAACATATACTGTGTCTCCCTCGTTTAGGTAGGTCTCGACGTTGTTTGTGCCATAGCTTGGGTTGTCGTGGGTTATTCTTAGTTCGCCAAGTTTGCGGCCATCCTTGTCGTTCTCGTAAAAGGTCACAAGTGCGGCGTCGTCGCCATGCATATAGAACTGATGAGTTCCGGCTGTGGTGGCAACGAATTTGAAGCGGAAATGATAATATTCACGCTGGTCGGAAGCCGCATTGAAGTTGTTCTTTCCAGCTGAAGAGCTCTCTTCAGTCCTGACTGGAAGCTTACCCTCTATTTCAGCCCACGCGTCTTCCACAAGCTGCTTTTTGGCCGTGGTTTCAAGCTTCCACACTTCGGCGTAGGTTCCCCTATAAAGTAGCTTGAAGCGAACATTTAGAGTTACAATTCTGCCGCCCTCGGTTTGAACCACGATGTCGAAGCCGTCTTCGGCGGTGACAGCTGTAGGCGGAGTGTAGGTGGCTCGCTGGTTCTTCTTGTCGTAGTTTATTGTTCCGTAGGTTGGGTCGGTAACTTTTAAAATTTCAAATGACCTATAAGAAGCAAAGCAGCTATCCGACAGGTCGAAGATGGTGTCGTACTTGCCGTCCACCTCATACTTTCTCGCCGTCTCGTTGCCATCAATGCCGTTGGCCCACTGATAGGCTATTGGATAGAACACTGGCAGGGTCTGCAAGAAATTCCACTGGTCGTCAGTGAAGTGTCTTCTCTCAACATTTCCGTGGTAGTTGCTGTTTATCCAATCGTAAATATTGACATGGTCGACAAGGGCAATTCGGTAGATAAAGTCGGCACGAGCCTCGTCGCAATAGGAAGGGTTGACTTCGTAGGTATAGAAAAAGTCCACAAAACGCTCGGGGCCAAACGAATGGATAAGCGTTGAATAGAGCGAAAGCTGGTCAAAGTGCGCCCCACTGGTCTTGTTGTAGTCGTGGTAGTCCTCAACCGGCTGAAGCTGCATTGAGCGCACCACCGAGGTGTATGGGTGAACATACTCTCCGTGCTCAACCTTTATAAAGCGGTTGTCCATGTTGCAAAGCATGGAGTACATGAGAACTATAAGGGTGTTGTTCCAAACTTCGCCCTCACAAGGGTTTTTGCAGTTGCTGCTGCACATTCCCCAGTTTACCCCATGGGTCTTGGCCTGAATATGCCCAAGTTCGTGGAAAGTTCCCCAGTTTCCGGCTGTGGTCAGGGTCTCGTAGCTCATACATTTTTCGAACCAACCATACGGCTGGGCGGCAAATGAAGAGTTCAGCGCCACGGCCTCACCCGCAGGTACGTGCACATCATAGGCCATGGTGACATTGTAGTTATATGCGCGGCCATTTAGTGACGAGTTTATGGCAAAAACTGAATGCCAAAAATAGGCTAGTTTTACAATGTCATCGCAGTTTTTCATGTATTTTGCAAGGCCGATAAGCTGCCCGTTCTCCACATCAAGGGTGGCAATAAGGCCGTCGGACTTTCGAAGATAGTTTTCAAATTCGTCCCTGGTGGTAACGCCAAGTATGAAGTGCGGTGTTTCGATGGCCCCGCTTATGGTAATTTTTACCTCTGAACTGGTTGGCTGCAAATAGAGCGGACCGCCATAGATGCTGCCAATCTTGTGCTCGCCATTGCCGGTAATGTCGAAAATTGAGCCCATGCATGGCACTTTTTGGTTTTGGAATTGCCATTGGTTTTGCAGGCTGAAGCTGAACTGTGTGTAGTCAGGCTCATCCCCTTCGGTGTAAGCGCGCTTGGCTTCGTTTATGAGCTTGGTGTCCCAATATTTAAAGTACTTTTCGGTGTTGCTGAGGCCATTATATGACTGATCATTATTAGTTTCATATCCGCCATCATAGCCAAGCGAGTCTTGCTGGTGAGTTGTAAGGCGGATGGACTCTCCTGGTTTCAGCCCCGAGACAGTGACTGTTGCCACCTCGCCGGGTGCCAAATATAGCCCAGTGGTAAGTGGTGAGCGGTAGATTGGGTCGGAAACAATGATCTTGGTGACCGCCTTGGTATCTTTTGGAATGGCCCCATAGATGCCGTCGGCAGCTGGGTGCTTTTTAAGGCTGTTATTTTCCATATCTTCAACGGCTTGAGTGCGGTAGTACCAAGCCTGACGAAGCAGCATATATTTTACAAAGTTAGAGAAATATTTTTGGTTAGAGTTATTTTCAAGCCCCATCATTGGATAGCGAGGGTTGGTCTTATCTCCCAGCTCACCCTCGGCGGCAAAGTCTATTTTGGCCTTGTCTGCCCCCTCGCCCACGTATGGCTTTTTAGTTTCAGGGTCGATAAACTGGAAGACGTCCGAAAGAAGGCCAGGCTCAGTGCGGTCCACTGTGCGGCTGGTGACTTCCATGTATGGCTGGCGAATGGTCACCCTTCGGCCCTCTATGTCTTTAAGGCTTTTTAGAGACAGTCCCTCATCTAGGTCCTCGGGACGAACCACTCCCTCATTTTGAAGGTCGGGCTCGGCAAAGACAATATGGTCTAGCCCCTGTTTTATGGCATATATGGATTGGCTCATAAACATGGCCACGGCAAGCAGCAGGCTCAGGGCGTAGCCAGCCAGTTTGCCAAGTTTTTTAGAAAATTTTGAACGGATGATAGGCTTCAACTTTTCCATAACTTACCTCTTGCTTGGATTATATCATATATATTTTTAAAATGGTAGATAATATTAAAAATTTTTTCTATCTTTGTGCAGTATATGTACGCCCGTAAAAAACTGCTAAAATTGGCATAAAAAAATCACGCCGCTAAGCGTGATTTTTTTGTTTTTATTTATTCTGCTACGGTATATGTTACAACAACATAAGCTTGGCCTTTTGCAGTCAGGCTATTTTTAGCAACATCATACTTTTCAGCACCATCAACACTTACAAGGGTTGCACCCTCTGGCAAGCCAAGAGTGGTTACACCAACAGTGGTGTCTTCGTCGTTGTAGCCAAGAAGAACCACTCTAACTTGGGTTACTTCGGTGCCAGTAGCAGTCTTTTGCTTGTACACTACAACAGCATATCCATCGTTTGCAAGGCTCTTTCCGTAAAGGGTAATGTCATTGCTTGGATAGGTGTATTCGCTGGCGTTAAACTCTTGAGTTAGTGCCTCGTCGGTGTACCACTTTGCGGTGGTGTTATGACGAACAATGTTCTCAGGAAGAGTGTATGTGTCGCCAAAGGTTGCCTGGTGGCTTCCCATGTTGACCCCGTCAAGAACGTAGGTGACATTGAGTTGTCGGTTGGTAACATCCTCGGTTGGGGTAAAGCTTTCTGGAACAACGCTTGCATCGTAGGTGTAGGCAAACTCACCATTTGCAAGTTGGAAAGTCTTCACATTGTAGGTAACGGTCTGTGGCTCGGCCTCAGGCTCAGCATCTTCGTCTTCAACTGTAGCGGTTACCTGGGTGTCGATCTCAATTTTGTCTTCAACAGTGAGAAGTCTCTCGCTTGTGAAGGTGTACTTAACGCTGACAGTGGTTACAGCTAGATTGTCTTCAGTAGCTGGAACTGTGCAAGAAACAACAAGTGTGTAGAGATTCCCCTGCTTTGTTATTTTAAGTGAAGTAGCAGTTGCACCTTCAATTTCAAGCTCGTCGTCAAAAGCAGCAACCAAGTGGTTTGTGGCACTGTCGTAGGTGGTGTAGGCGTTAACAAAGGAAATTCCAAAAGGCATTTCCATATTAAGACCGGCAAAAACACTCTTTGCATAGTTTTGGTCAACATAGTGGCCTACGGTCTCATAGCCTTTGTCAACACCAGTGCTGAGTTCGTACTCAACGTACTTGTCATCTTGGCTTACAACAAAAGTACCATTGTTTAGCACGTAGTCGGTAAGTTCAGTGTCGTAGGTGAGTTCAGCATTGTAACCAACGTGTTGGTCAGGGTTGTAGGCAGTAACCACACGGTTTAGTTCTTCTGGCTCAATGTAGGTAGCCTTTTCTTCGTCGGTAAGCTCAGTTCCATCGGCACGGACAACTTCGTTATACATGCGGTTAGTGCCGGTAAGGGTGTATGCACCAGCATAGGTCTGAGATGCCTTAACGACATTTCTATAAACCTGATAGTTGTCTTCGTTTACATTGCCCTTTGGATTGGTCTTGTTATCGCAAGCACCAAGAGCCAAAGCTGGCAAAACAAGAAGAGCAACTGACAAGGTTTTTAACCATTTTTTCATAGTTTATTTCTCCTTATTGTTTTAATTTGATTAAAGTCTACCACCAAGATTGTAAAATGTCAATTGGCATTTGCGTAATTTTGTGTATTTTTATCAAAAAATATTACTGCATTTCATCCAAAAACGCAAAATTCGGCTATTTTGACCCCAAAATTAATGAAATTTTTTATGCTGAGAGCTTAAAAAGATTTTATATTAATGATAAAAAACATTTAACAAAAATTTTTGTCTTTGGTATAATAGGTTTATCACTTTCGAAAAGGAGATAACATATGAATAAGTATCAAGGTACTAAGACCGAACAAAACCTTCAAGCGGCTTTTGCAGGCGAATCCCAGGCAAGAAACAAATATACCTACTTCGCTTCGGTAGCTAAGAAAGAAGGTTATGAACAAATTGCTGAAATATTTTTAAAAACTGCCGACAATGAAAAAGAACACGCCAAAATGTGGTTTAAAGAGCTGGGTGAGCTGGGCGACACAGCCGCAAACCTAGCAGCAGCCGCTAACGGCGAGAACTACGAATGGACCGATATGTATGAAGGCTTTGCAAAGACAGCCGAGCAAGAAGGCTTTAAAGATCTTGCCGAAAAGTTTAGAGCTGTTGCAGCCATCGAAAAAGAACACGAGAACCGCTACAGAGCCCTGCTTAAAAATGTAGAAACTAAAGCTGTATTTGCCAAGTCTACTATAACCGTTTGGGAGTGCCGCAACTGCGGACACATCGTGGTTGGCAAAAAAGCACCTGATGTTTGCCCTGTATGTGCACATCCTCAAAGCTACTTTGAAGTACGCAAAGAAAATTATTAATCTTAGCTATAAATAATCGACTCAACCGGGTCGATTATTTAAATTTATAGCAAAAAAAACAAAGGAGAATTTTTATGGCTACATTCACATGGCACAACGGAGAAGTGCCAAAAAATCTAAAAGTTACTCAGGTATATGGGCTTGTTTTCACTGCCGACGGACGAATGCTGCTAAAAGTCGAAACAAAGAGAGGCAAAACCTCCTACTCTTTTGCGGGAGGAACTCCTGAAGACTTCGACAAGGACCGCGAGGCAACCCTTAGGCGTGAGTTTGTCGAAGAGGTAAATACCACCCTTCAAAAAGAACTTCATATAGTTGGCTACCAAGAGGTGGACGAGGAAAATGGTAAACCACCATATGCCCAATTGCGTATGGTTGGCCTAATCGATAAAGTTGGGCCAAAGCAGCCCGACCCCGACAATGGCGAGACCTATGAAAGGCTGCTCACCACCCCTGAGCGAGTGATTGAACTTCTCAACTGGAAGGACACGGGTGCAAAGCAGGTCAATGAAGCAGTAAGGCTAGCTAAGAAATATTTCCACCTCACTAAATTCTCAGACAAAGAAGAATACGTATGATAAAAAAGCGGCTATCAAGCCGCTTTTCTATTCCTCGCCTTTTTGATAAATATACAATTCAGGCCCCTTTACTCTTCCCTCTTCGGGTAGGTCGTTTAAAAGCTTTTGCCAAAAGTCTCGCTCTTCTTGGTATAAGTCGGGTTTTTCTAGTTGTTTTTGAGCATAGACCCGAGTTTCCCACACCGACAGCGTGGCTGAAGAATAATTGTTTTCGTACCAGGCCTTGTCATGAATCTCTAAATCAAGGCCTTCTTTTTCTTCATCAAAAAACAGGTTACAGCTTTTATAAAACTCTTTACTTGCAACCTTTTGATGCACCTTTGGCTTGAAAACATGTTTATACACATCGGCCTTACAATAGATGCCCCAGGTTGTGTCATAGACATAGCCGTCCTTTTCAACCCAGCCATGCCCCAGGCTGTCTCTCCCCCAATAAAGGCTTTGGCTTACAAGGTCTCCACGATAAATGTAACAATCCCCCATGGCCAGCGCCAATATGGCCGAAGCACTATAGCATCTCCCCGAAGCGTAAGCCGGGCTTATGTAGAAATAAATTGGCACGCCATGAAAATATAGGCCTTCAAACCTTTTGTAAAACTCATCATCAAATTCTTTTATTGTCCCGTCAAACTTTCTTTTGGTGAGCCTTCTCGTGAAGGTCCTCCACCTAATTAGATCCATTATGCTTTCCATATCTCTATTCTACCACACCTTTCCCCATTTGTAAATAGGCGGGTCTGCACCCGCAGGGCGGGCCAGCGCCCGCAGGCTATGTTAAAAAATGGAAACCAAATAAGCGAATAGTTTACGGCGGAGCAGCCTCCGCAGGCAATTTTTGTTTCAGTATTAAATAAATTAAATGTTAAATAACGGCAAGATTTGGGGCGGTGCAGCCACCGCTGGCATTAATAATAAGAACCAAATAACGCCAAAGTTTGGGCCTACAACGCGGCACAAGAAAAAATCCAGGCACGGGGTTTATTAAGACATAAATCCCTGTCTGGATTTTTTTGAAGTAACAAAGTTGTAGGCCTAAAATTTGGCGTTATTTAATAACTTTGGATACAACGCCCGACCCCACAGTATGTCCGCCTTCACGAATAGCGAAGCGAAGTCCTTCCTCAAGCGCTACTGGTGAAATAAGCTTAACTGTCATTCTTGTGTTATCGCCTGGCATTACCATTTCAACACCCTCAGGAAGAGTGATTGAACCAGTAACGTCAACTGTTCTAAAGTAGAACTGTGGACGATAGTTGTTGAAGAATGGAGTGTGACGTCCACCCTCTTCCTTGGTCAATACGTAAACTTCGGCATTGAACTCGGTGTGAGGATGAATTGAACCTGGTTTGCATAGAACTTGTCCACGCTCAACGTCGGTTCTTTGAATACCACGAAGAAGTACGCCAATGTTGTAACCAGCGATAGCTTCGTCAACAGTCTTCTTGAACATTTCGATACCGGTAACAACGGTTGAAGTAGCCTTGTCCTTAAGTCCGCAAATTTCAACTGTTTCGTTAAGGTGAAGTTTACCTCTCTCTACTCTACCAGTAACAACGGTACCACGACCAGTGATGGTGAATACGTCCTCGATAGGCATAAGGAATGGCTTATCAGTATCACGTGGAGGAAGTGGAATGTATGAGTCAACAGCAGCCATAAGCTCTTCGATAGACTTGATAGCTGGGCTGTCCCATTGCCCTTTTTGAGCAGCTTCAATAGCTTGAAGTGCTGAACCACGAATGATAGGCGCATTGTCGCCGTCGAATTCGTATTTGTTAAGAAGCTCACGGATCTCCATTTCAACAAGGTCTGCAAGCTCTTCGTCGCCACCAAGTTGGTCCATCTTGTTCATGTAAACAACGATTCTAGGAACACCAACCTGACGAGCAAGCAGGATATGCTCACGGGTTTGTGGCATTGGACCATCGGTTGCTGCAACAACAAGGATAGCTCCATCCATCTGTGCTGCACCGGTGATCATGTTCTTAACGTAGTCTGCGTGTCCTGGGCAGTCTACGTGTGCGTAGTGACGATTTTCGGTTTCGTACTCTACGTGTGCGGTATTAATAGTAATACCTCTTGCCTTCTCTTCTGGTGCTGAGTCAATTTGGTCATAGCTCTTGATTTCGGTTCCGAACTTGTGAGCTTGAACCATGGTGATAGCAGCAGTAAGAGTGGTTTTGCCGTGGTCAACGTGGCCGATTGTACCAATATTGACGTGAGGCTTTTTTGCATCATATTTTGCTTTTGCCATTTTTTATTCTCCTTTTTTATTTTTTTTTATTATGGCTTACTAATTTTTTGCACGTTCACCGATAATTTTTTCGGTTACGTTTCTAGGCACTTCTGCATAGTGTGAAGGTTCCATGTTAAAGTCACCAAGACCCTGAGTTCTGCTGCGTAGGTCTGAAATATATCCAAACATTTCAGCAAGTGGAACTTGTGCATTTATAATTTGAACTCCCGCACTGGAAGTTGTGCCCAATAGGTTACCACGACGCTTAGAAATATCTCCCATTACATCACCAAGATATTGGTCAGGAACGGTGATTTCAACGCTCATGATAGGTTCAAGAAGGACGCTATCGCCCTTTTTGAAGGCATCTTTGAATGCAAGCGAACCTGCAATCTTAAATGCCATTTCTGAGGAGTCGACCTCATGGTAGCTACCGTCGAGCAGGGTAGCCCTGAAATCTACAGCTTCATAGCCGGCAAGCACACCACTTTTTGAAGCCTCCTGGATACCCTTGTCAACAGCAGGTACATACTCTTTTGGAACCGAGCCACCAACTGTCTTGTCGATAAATTCATAGCCTCTGCCTGGCTCTAGAGGTTCAAACTCAACGATACAATGTCCGTATTGTCCTTTACCACCCGATTGCTTAATATACTTGCCTTCGCTGGTGACCTTTTTCTTTATAGTCTCACGATAGGCAACTTGCGGAGCACCAACATTACATTCAACCTTGTATTCCCTCTTCATTCGGTCGACAATGATGTCGAGGTGAAGTTCACCCATACCCGAAATAATGGTTTGGCCGGTTTCAACATTGGTTTCACGTCTAAATGATGGATCTTCCTCGGCAAGTTTAGCAAGTGCGTTTGCCATTTTCTCTTGGTCAGCCTTGGTCTTTGGCTCAACAGCAACCGAGATAACTGGTTCAGGGAAGTCCATACTCTCAAGAATTATTGGATGTTTCTCGTCACAAAGGGTATCACCTGTTGTGGTGTCCTTTAAGCCAACGATGGCTACAATATCACCTGCGTAAGCTTCTTGTTCTTCCGTTCTAGTATTGGCGTGCATACGAACCAAACGACCAACTCTCTCTCTTTCGTTCTTGTTTGAGTTATAAACGTAAGAACCAGAAGTTATTTTACCAGAGTATATTCTATAGAATGTTAAAGTTCCAAATGGGTCCTTGGCAATCTTAAATGCAAGACCGGAAAGTGGCTCATTGTCGTCAGTTTTTCTATGTGCTTCTTTGCCGTCCATATCCACACCTTTAACTGGTGGAATATCGATAGGGCTTGGAAGAAAGTCAATAACTGCGTCTAGCAATTTTTGAACACCCTTGTTCCTTAATGAAGAACCACACAAAACAGGTGTTGCTGAAAGATTGATTGTTGCTTTTCTCAAGCCGTTCTTAATTTCTTCTTCAGTGAATTTTTCGCCGTTAAAGAACTTCTCAATAAGTGCGTCATCTGTTTCGGCAATTTCCTCAATCATTTCGTTGTGATACTTATCTGCAATTTCCTTCATGTCGGCTGGAATTTCACGAACTTCCATTCTTTCGCCTTTATCGTCTAGGAAGTAGATTGCATTCATTTTAACAAGGTCGATAATTCCGGCAAATGTTTCAGCCTTACCAATAGGAAGTTGAATAGGAATAGCATTTGCTTTAAGTTTTTCTCTAAGTGCGGTTAAAACATTGTAAAAGTCTGCGCCCATGAGGTCCATCTTGTTAACAAAAGCTATTCTTGGAACATGGTATTTGTTGGCCTGGTTCCAAACCTTTCTAGACTGAGCCTGCACACCCTCTTTTGCGGTGAAGACTTCAATAGCACCATCAAGAACCTTTAACGAACGCTCAACTTCGATAGTGAAGTCAACGTGTCCTGGGGTGTCAATGATGTTCAATTTGCAGTCTTTCCAATGAACGGTGGTTGCAGCCGAGGTTATGGTTATACCTCTTTCCTGCTCTTGAGCCATCCAGTCCATGGTTGCTTGGCCATCGTGCACCTCACCAATCTTATGGTTCTTTCCCGAATAGTACAAAATACGTTCGGTGGTGGTGGTCTTTCCGGCATCGATGTGGGCCATTATACCAATGTTTCTCATTTTGCTTAGTTCATAATCTCTAGGCATAATATATTCTCCAAATATTTTAGTTTAAATACATCTAATATTATATAAAAGTTTTTCAAAATTCGCAAATAAATTAAGCGTTTTTGAAAACTTTGTGGCATCTTAACTTTTAACCCAAAGGGAAAAGTTAGTTTACCAGCGATAAGAAGCAAAAGCCTTGTTAGCTTCCGCCATCCTATGCATTTCTTCTTTACGTTTGAAAGCTCCGCCGGTGCTGTTGTAGGCATCCATGAGTTCGCCGGCAAGTTTGCCTGCCATGGTGCGCTCACTGCGCTTCTTTGCAAAGAGCACAATCCAGCGAATAGCGAGAGTTTGTCTGCGTTCGGCGCGAATCTCTACAGGGACTTGGTAGGTCGAACCACCAACACGTCTTGGTTTAACTTCGAGCACTGGCTTAACATTTTCAAGTGCCTGGTTAAACAGTGTCATTGGTTCAACGCCAAGTTTAGAAGATGCACTGTCGAAAGCTTCGTATACAATCTTTTGAGCAATCGATCTTTTGCCGTCAAGCATAACTTGGTTGACAAGCTTTGTTACAACCTTAGAACCATAAACAGGATCAGGAAGTACATCACGAACGACTGCGGCATTTCTTCTTGACATAAGATAAATTTCCTCCTTAAAAATTACTTAGGCTTTTTAGCGCCATACTTTGATCTTGCTTGTTTACGGTCTTTAACGCCGGCAGTATCAAGTGTTCCACGGATGATGTGATAACGCACACCAGGAAGGTCCTTAACACGACCGCCACGAATAAGAACAACCGAGTGCTCTTGCAAGTTGTGACCGATGCCAGGGATGTAGACAGTTCCCTCCATGCCATTTGAAGCAAGCTTAACTCTTGCAATTTTTCTAAGAGCCGAGTTAGGCTTCTTTGGAGAGGTTGTTGTTACAGAAAGGCACACGCCACGCTTTTGTGGGCATTCGTCTAGTATTGGGGACTTTGCCTTAACGGGCTGTGTTTCTCTACCCTTACCATGTCGTAAAAGTTGGTTAATGGTTGGCATAGTATACCTCCTAAAAATTTAATGAATTTCGCTACTCAACCCTTGAGGAAATTCTTGGATGTTCCCTTATGCTAAAGGCACACCACTACCTTTATGCATAAAAAAATAGCCAAACATGTATTCATGCAAGGGCTATTTTAACTTATTTTATAAATATTGTCAATAATTTAGGCCATATTTGGCCCAAAAGATTAAGATATTTTACTATTTTCATGCTCTATTCTATACTCGGTCAGCTTGCCTGCAAAGTCTCGCAGCAGTTTAAATTTTTGAGCCATCTCTTGAACCTTATTTGGGTCAAGAGGCCTTAGTGAGGTTTTGTTTTTGACACTCACTTCTCTTTCAATAGTCTTTGGATCAAGGTCGCCGAAAATGGCTATGTTTGCCGCACACCTGCTTTCGGCCGGGCTGCAGGTGTTTATGGCGAAGAGGGCCTGGTTGTAGTAGTCGAGGAATTTGCTCACATTTATGGAGGAAAAGGCGTTGTCTAGCCCATCGTTTTCTCTTTCGAACATAATTTTTTTAATAATGTCGCTATTGTTTTCCAAAAATGAGTTTAAAACATCAATCAAGTCTTGAACAGGGTCTGACAAATCGGTCTTTAGATTGTCCACAATTGGGGCAAAGCCGTGCTCTTTCATGTGCTCAACTTCTTTTTGGGCAAGCCACTCGGTGACAAGCTCGTTTAGCTGATTGAACCTGTCTTCTATCCTCAAGCCGACCTTTGGGCATGAGGCCACCTTTCCGCTATTCATCGAGGTGGTCACAATATGGGTCAATTCATGGCAAATGGTGTCGTTTGAGGCGTCCACAGGCAAGATGAGATATTGCTCAATTTTGCCCTCAGGGCTGTAACAATTGCGGGTTACTCCAAGCGTGTTTGTTGCTGACATAAGGAGATTAAAAATTGTATTTATTGTCCCTTTGTCACCCCTCACTCGGCTCTTTGATTCGATATATTTGCCAAACTCACTGTTTTTTACCATGTTTAAATAGTAGAGCATAACAGTCTTGCTGACAGAATCAATGACATCGGAAAAGCGGCAAAACTTTTCCACCAAACTGCTTAGTTTGTCCACATCTTCGTCCTTTGGGCTAGCTGTTCCAAGTATCTTTTGATAGAACAAATTTCCAATCTCGGGGTTTTTGTTTGGGCTTTTTGTGTAGGTTACAAAGCTCAATACATCCTCGCACCTAAACTGGCCAAGCTTTACCTTTTCATAAAGCTCGGGCAGGTCGTTTTGCAGGATATAGCCCAAAATTTCTATGGCCAGGCTGTAGTAGTTATTTGTGTCGAGGCACTCCAATGCACTCTTTGAAAAATTGCTAAGCTCTTCTAGATCGAAAGGGTGTTCATCCTTATAGGCATGGCACCTAAGCCCTAGCATTTCATCAAAAAGATGCTTTTTTTCTTCGAAAGAAACGGGCTCAACCCAAACCACATTGGTGTCGTCTAGGATGGACCAAATACCCTCTTTTTTGTAGCCGTCGAAAAAGGATGTGAACAGAGCCTTGGCCCTTTCCATCATCTCGTCGGTCTGCATGGCCATTTCTTCGGCCTTTTTACCAAAGTAAAAAATTCTTCTCATAACTTTTTCCTAGGCTTTGAGTAGGTTTTTAACGGGGAACATATTCCTAAGCTCGGCTATTTGATGTACGAGGGTGGCGATATTGTCAACATCGCAAGTTTTTGAATCATCATAAGGTATGCGAACATAAGCTGTGCCGTCTTTAATGTTCAGGCCCTCATCTATGGCTTTGCTGGCAAGCTCTTGCTCACGCCAACTTGTTGCTTGAAGCATAATCCCGACTTCGTCGGTAAGATCTATGAGCTTTAGCATCTTTTGAGTTCCCACCTTCTTTTCAAACTTGTGAGAATTGCCAGTTAAAAAATATTCGGCCAATTCATCCTTGTATGCTTCAAAGATGTCATCATAATACTTCTGCACATTGTTAGTTAATCTTTTAGGGGTTTGAACACTGCCAACCGACTCAATCCCGAGTGCTCCAAGCTGGTTTTTAACCTTTCTTGCACACCAGTCAACGAAAAAGTGATTGAGCGTTTCGCCTTGCCCCAAGCGGTTCCTAAAGCCAATACGAAGTTCTAACCCACCCTTAATGCGGTCGGCCCTTATGCTCGAGGCCAAAATGGCCTGCTCCAAAAACAGATGTGCCGAGTCACCCTTGGCAACCACATTACGCTTTACATAGGTCATGTCGCTAAGGACAGGAATGGTTTTGTAGATAAGTGGATGCTCGTCTGCCGCAGTGTTCACAAGGTCGGTAATAATAGTGGCATAGCTCTCTGAATAGCCAAGCTGCTCTCTCAAACGAGAACATATTCCTGCATCGTTAAAGTCGTTATAAATTTGAGCCGAAGCCCCTTTAAAGACTCTTACCATTATGTCTTGAACAGTGCCAAAATTCTTTTCAATTTCGGCCAGCATTTGGTAGCCTTTCTCGGTAAATTCATTGCTGCCTTCTAGGCAGTAGGCAAGGCCTTTTGTATCGGCAGGATTGATATTGCCCATCAAAATGTCACACAAATCGGAGTATGTGTGCTCGTCCAGGCGATCATATAGATCGGGATGATACTCGCTCAAATACTCGTTAAACATTGTGTTCATTATCTCATCTTCGTCACACGCACAGTTGACATCAAGGTTCAAAAGAAACTTTTGCAAATCAGCAGGCATATTGAGAATGCTGCAGCCTTGGCGAATAAAATCTTTGTGAATCTTGGTAATTTTTTGATCGGAGTCTTCGGCGATATAGACAAAATTGGTCTTTTTCAAGGCCTCACCAATTTGATCTTTGTATTTATCACCAAAAAAGGCCACAATGCCCTTCTTGGCTCTTTCTATCTTTGCTTGATGGTCATAGCACATCTTTCTTGCTTTATCACCAAAAAAGACAGTCCATCCTTCTTCATACATAAATAAAGTCCCCCCCTCATGCCAAAATTATATCACACTAATAAATTTTGTCAATACTCAAGTTTTTGAGGAGAACAAATAAAAAAACCTCAAAAAGTTAGGCTTTTTGAGGTTGTATTTTATTGTTTTTAACGTAGCCAATCTTGTACTCAATCTTCTTTATCTTCCCAAGCACTGGAGCCAGGTTCATTGGCAGCGTACGCTCAATTTTTGCAAGGCAGGCGCGGGCGTCTTTCTTGCTTAGGTTATAGGTGAAGTGGTAGCCAAGTTTTTCAATGTCCACACCAAGCAGGCTCCCATATTCTTTAAGCCTGTTGTAGTCGCACTTGGCCCTATATTCTTCAACAGCGAAGATGGCAAGCTCAATGCTCTTTTCGTCGGTGGCGATGTCGGTACCTTTAACAAGCTTGTAGATTCGCTTTTTTAGTTTTTTCGGTAGCACAGTCAAAATGGCGTCAAATGTCAACCTGGCCTGTTCGCTGGTGGCCTTGTCGTTGACTTTTATAATATAGCTTATGCTCTCAACGCCCGAGACCTTTTCATTGTATTCATAGTCGGTGTAGTCTTCTTCGACATTGACCACCTCAAAACCCACTTTTAAAGCGAGTTCATGCATTGCACTTCTCATATAAACCCTTTAAAAAACCGCTGAGGAAAAACCACAAGCGGTCAATTTGTTATTTTAATACTTCTTCCTCGGGAAGTTCACGTTTATGTTTGATAATTTGAAGCATCTGAGAAACATCTTGCTCGGCATAGGCCACAATTTCTTTTGCATCGTCAACATCTTTTGGTGCGGTGTAGGCCGAGGTCTCGGTATCTAGTGTTTCTTGAACAGTTTGTAGTCGATCACGGAAGCTAACATAGTCTTTTTCAGATAGACGAGCTTTTTGCTCGACCACAGCTTCTTTAACCTCTTCATATAGTTTGTCTACAAGGTCTGGATCCGAAGCATTAACATCAAAGTCGCCAATATTTAGACTGTAAGCAAGATTGTTTAAATATGTTGCCATCTCAACATCCTGCATATTCTTGTTGGTTGGGATGATGACAACTGCTCCATTGCTCATAAAGATATGGTTTTCATGAACCACGCAAAACATATCTGCCATTTCGGCAAGGCCGAGAATTCTTCCTTTTAATTGATTTTGAATGCTACTCATGGGTTATTCCTCCGATGTGGTCACTAAATTTTTAAGAAAGTTCTTATACTTTTCTTCCCCATCGGTAAGCTGATAGCTATCTTTTGCAAGGGCGTCGGCCAGCATCACAAGGCGTTTTGGATTGAGCTTTTGGGTGTCTACAAAGCTGGTTGGCTCGGCAATCTTGTTCTCCATCTTGCCTGCAAACTCAAGGTAGGATTCGAGATAGTCCTCAGCATACTTATAGGCTTCTTCAACCGTGTCGCCACTGGCAACGATGTCAAGATCCGGGAAAAGAACAGTATAACTATTGTCGTTGGCTTCGAACACAATAACTGGATAAATATACTTTTTCATTACTCTCTCCTACTTTAAGGTATATCAATTATAGCAATACTAAACGAAAAAGTAAAATGTTTAAAGCCATGTAAGTCAAAGTTTTCTTCACTTACAAGACTATTGTAACATGAAAAGCGGCTTTTGTAAATATGGGTTTTAAAATTTTTATTCACTTTTTTTTCATAAAAAAAACGGCCCGCAAATATTGCAGGCCGCCGCCAAATTTTAACTTTATACTCCCAATTTAAGGGTTACCGCAGCATATGAGCCGCTGATGTCAAAATTAGGCTTACCTTCCTGGTAGTTATCAATAATGCTTTGCTGAGCCACAACGGTATCGCCAGCTGTCACGGTTTGTGCCTTGCCCTTGGTGGAAACAAGCATATATCCAACCGAGTCGTGAGATACGCAGGTTGCGTCGATAACCACGCTCTTGCACTTGGTATGGGTCACCAAAACCACATCACCAGTCACAGCCTTAAAGCTCATAACAGTTGCACCGTTAGCCTCGGCAATGACATCGCCTTGTAGGTCGGTAGCAGTAAGTTTTCCGCCCGCAAGCAAGGTAAACTTGGTGCTTGACAGGTTGGTAACTTGAACGTTATTGCTGCTGCTGTGAAGATAGACCGAGCCAACGGTGTTTCTTACTGTTATCTTGCCCGTGGTGGTCTCCACCCAAACATCATTTACCACATCGACATTGCCAATGTCCACATTGCCGTTTTGGCCATGCACAACCAACTGCGAGCTGACCGAACCGACGGTGACATTGCCAAGTTTTGAGTTTATGATGCCCGTACGCATCTCGCCGATGTTTATCTTTCCTCTCTCGCTGGTAATCTTGCCGTCTACTAGCTTAGTTATATAAACCGAGCCGTTTGTAACAATCTCAGACAGCGAGTTTGCGTTGTTTTCTCCCACATTTCCAAGGGTGATGCTGCCACGCTTAGAGTTAAATTTAACAGCATTTTTCACCGAAGGGTATCCAGGACCATAGGCAGCCACATTTCCGCTGCTGGTGCTGGCAGTTAAAGTGTTGCAAGAAACAAACTTAATGTCGCCGCTGTTTGTGGAAGCCTTGAGGTCGCCCGAGAGTGCATATTTAACAGTTATTGGGTTAGAAGTTGAAGACAGGTCAGCATTGGTGCACGACACCTTCTCTTGGCTAAGTTCGATGGCTTTTGAGGTGTGGTAAATAAAGTTAGTGGCCGAAATGCTGTCGGCAACCTTCAGCGACGCACTGGTCTTTACCGAAAAGGTGCTGTATCTTCCATTGCCATTTATGGTCACGCTGGAGTTGTGAGACTCAATAAACAGGCTGTGCCCCTGGTAGTTTGCAGGCAGGTTCAGCTCAAAAAAGTAGTTGTCTTTGTCTTTATTTGAATACAGCCAGGTGGTTATCTCGGTTGTGGTAAGGTGCAGATCTCCCCCGCTTTCGGCAATGGCAAGGTCGGCCTCACGCACATTTGAGCGGGTAAGCCCGTTGAAGACCTGGTGAAATTTTAGAGTTACCGTTTGGTAAGGAATGTAGTTTATGGTTATAGGCACATCGGTGGTCTTTATGTATATGTCTCCACTAGGCATGGCGAACTGCTCATCTCTTTGGCAGATGCTAGTGCCGTTTGCAACAAACCTCACCCCAAAGATCTTAACTCCGGGAGCGAGAAATAGAACCATGATGCAAATTAAAAGAAACAATATTGGTGAAAGCAAAAGCACCACTACAGCTGTCGTAACTTTACGCTTTTGTGAACTATCCATAAGGCCTCCTTAACCATTATTATATAAATTATATCATATAATTTAACATTTAGCAATTATATAAGCACAGCTTTTATACGCCTAACCCCGCTAGACGAGGCCTCTTCTTTTTTGATGACAAACTTTCCTAGCTCCCCCGTAGACTTGACGTGCGGACCGGTGCAGATCTCTTTTGAAGCATTGCCAATGGTGTAGACCGACACGATGTCGGGATACCTTTCAATGAATTGATGCTCGGCACCGGCCTTAACTGCATCTTCCTTCTTCATCTCCTCACGAGTGACAGGTATGTCTTCTTTTATCCACTGGTTGACAATTTCCTCGGTCTTTTTAAGCTCTTCCTCGGTCATCTTGTGGTCGCAGGCGAAGTCAAAACGCATACGCTCGGCGTTGATATTCGACCCCATTTGGTGCGATTTTTCGCCGATGACACGCTTTAGTGCGGCATTTAAAAGGTGGGTGGCGGTGTGGTACTTGGTCTCCATTTCACCACTAGACGCCAGGCCGCTCTTGGCCGAAGCACTGGCCTGCTTTGCAAGCTCTTGGTGCTCTTTTAGTGCCACCTCATAGCCCTCTTTGTCCACCTTTAGTCCCCTCTCGGCTGCCATTTCCTCGGTCATCTCGATTGGAAAGCCGTAGGTCTCATAAAGCCTAAAGGCGGCTTTTCCGCTGATGACTTTGAGGCTGTCTTCGTCAAGGCTTGGGTCATTTTTCTTCATAAACTCAATCTTTCGCTCAAGCCCGTTTACCAGCTTTTCAAACTCCTTGTTGCCGGTCTCGATGGTCTTGTTGAACTTGTCGGCCTCGGTGGTAAGGCTAGAGAGAATATACTCCTCTTTTTGCACCAAAAGCGGATAAGCTTTGTCGTAGACATTTTCGATGTACTCTTTGGCCACCTCACTCAGGTGCTCGGTGGTAAGGCCAAGCTTTCTTGCATGGCGGATGGCACGGCGAATGAGACGCCTTAGAATATACCCCGCCCCAACGTTGGAAGGAAGTATGCCGTTCTCGTCCCCAATAAGCATGACAGCTGTGCGGACATGGTCGGCGATAATTCGCATAGACTTGGTGGTCTCGCTGTCTTCCCCGTATTTTTGCCCCGAAGCCTTTTCAAGCAGGGCAATGGCTCCCGAAAACAGGTCGGTCTTGTAGCCGTCGGTCTCGCCGTTTAAGCACATTAGCATTCTCTCAAAGCCGAAGCCGGTGTCCACATTTTTGTTCTTTAGTGGTCGGTACTTGCCGTCGCCCAAACGCTCGTATTGCATATAAACGTCGTTGCCAATCTCGACATACCTGCCGCAAGGGCAGTTGATGTCGCAATGCTCGCGGCCGCACTCTTTGTCGGTGCGAGGATAGAACCACTCGTTGTCAGGCCCGCAAGGGGTGTTTATTGTGCCGTCGAGCTCCCACCAGTTGTCGTTCAAAAAGTAGATATGCTCTTTCTTAATGCCCAGTTTTTGCAAAAGCTTAGCTGTCTCGTCGTCACGAGGCACGCTGTCATTTCCGGCAAACACGGTTGAACAAAGCTTGTTCTTATCAAGCCCAAAGACCTTTGTCAAAAGTTCAAAAGTCCAGGCCGTCTTTTCGTTTTTGAAATAGTCGCCAAGACTCCAGTTGCCCATCATCTCAAAAAAGGTGAAGTGGGTTGGGTCGCCGACCTCGTCGATGTCCACTGTTCTAACGCAGCCCTGAACATTGCAAAGCCGTGTGCCCATTGGATGCTTGGCCCCAAGAAGATATGGCATTAATGGCTGCATTCCGGCCACGTTGAACATGACGCCGGTCGTCCCGTCGCCTATTAGCGATACTGTTCCAATGTCTTTATGGCCTTTGCTCTTATAGAACGACAGCCATTTTTCTCTAAGTTCTTTACTGGTCATGATGATGTCCTTTTAAGTGATATTTTTTGCCTATGGCAAAAAGTGATATATTGGCCTACGGCCAAGTGATATATTGTGCGAAGAACAAATATTTGTTCTTTCGCACAAAGTGATATTTTTGCCCTTTGGGCAAAAGATAGGGCGTCGCCGTTGGCGAGATTATGGTTTCGCCTCGTTTGGAACTCATGTTCTTGTTAGGCTTCCCCTTGCTAAGGGGAAGCTGGCACACTGCTTAAACTTGGCCTGATGAGGATTATATAAAAAACATTCCCCAATTCGTGCGTAGCACGAGTATCATTCGGCCAAAGGCCGAGTATCATTTGGCCCTTCGGGCCAAGTATAATTCGCTCGCAAAGCGAGCGAGTATCACGTGTTTGGTGCAACGGCACCAAACACTTTCCCTTTCAGCTCCACAACACGGTTGAACACTAGGTGCTCGGGCTTGGAGTCCACACTGTCAAGGGCGTAATAGCCGTTTCGCATGAACTGGTATCGGTCTTCAAGGTTGTAGTCCACTCCCTCTTCCACCAAGGCACGCTTATTGATGGTCAGCGAATTTGGATTGAGGTTTAGGGTCTCCTTTTCGGCACGCTCGTTTATGGTTTCATCGTCAGGCAAGAGCAATTGCTCAAAGTTTCGCACCTCGCAGCCAAGCACATGGCTTGCGTTAAGCCAATGTATGGTGCCCTTAACCTTGCGGTTGGCACCCTCGGTCCCCGAGCGGGTGTCCTTGTCATACTCGGCGTAGATCTCAACAATGTTGCCGCTCTCGTCCTCTTTGTAGCCGGTGCACTTAATGATGTACGCTCCGGTCAGCCTAACCTCACCGCCCACTTTCAAGCGGTAGAACTTAGGGTCGGCCTCTTTTGAAAAGTCGGTTCGCTCCACCAAAAGCTCACGGCCAAAGTAGTATTTGCGGTAGCTAGTCTCTTCCTTTTGAGGGTAGTCGGCCAAAGAAATTTGCTCCTCTTTTCCCTCAGGGTAGTTGGTAATAATAAGCTTTACGGGGTCAAGCACGGCCATGACACGCCTAGACTTTTGGTTTAAAGTGTCACGTATAAAGTAGTCGAGCATGCTCCTCTCGCACACCGAGGTAGACTTGCCAAACCCGGCGGCATTCACGAAATTTATGAGGCTTTCGGGCAGCACACCACGGCGGCGAAGCCCACGCAGGGTTATAAGCCTTGGGTCGTCCCAGCCGAACACAATTCCCTGCTCAACCAGCTTTTTGATGTTCCTCTTGCCCGAGATTTCACCCTTTATCAAAAGGTTGGAATATTCAATTTGCCTAGACTTGTTCTTGCAGCCGCTGTTTTCAACCACCCAGTTGTATAGCGGGCGGTGGTCCTCAAACTCCAGCCCACAAATTGAGTGGGTAACCCCCTCCAAGCAGTCGTCGAGAGGGTGCGAAAAGTCGTAGGTTGGATAGATGTTCCACTTGCGGCCAATTCGCTGGTGGTTTAGATACTGAATGCGGTAGATGACAGGGTCACGCATATTCATGTTTGGGCTGGCCATGTCAATCTTGGCTCTAAGGCATCTTTGCCCCTGCTCAAATTCCCCGTTTTTCATCCTTTCAAACAGGTCAAGGTTTTCGGCTATGCTGCGGTTGCGGTAAGGGCTCTCCACCCCCGGCTCGGTCAGTGTTCCACGGCTTTTGCTCAGCTCTTCAGGGCTGAGGTCGTCGACATAGGCCTTGCCCTCTTTAATGAGCTTTACCGCCACTTCATAGTTTTGCTGGAAGTAGTCAGTGGCGTACTTTATGTCGTTCCAGTGGTAGCCAAGCCACTTGACGTCCTCTTGCAGGGCGTCCACAAACTCCTGCTTTTCCTTTATGGGGTTAGTGTCGTCATAGCGAAGGTTGCAAATGCCGCCGTATTTTTCGGCCGTGCCGTAGTTGAGCACAATGTTTCTAACGTGCCCCACGTAGAGGTATCCGCTTGGCTCAGGCGGATGGCGGGTTTGAACATAGCTAACCTTGCCACTTAAAAGGTCTTTGTTTATCTCTTGTTCAATAAAGTTTGTAGCCTCAATAGGCTTTGCTTTTTTCATATTAATCTCCATCAAAAATGTCGCCCAAAGCGTCAAGGCCACCCACCTCTTCTGGTTCGCTAGGTGGTGGTGGGGTCAGCCCCTCAAGCGAGGCTTCCATGCTCTTCTTGTTGGCGTCACCGCTCATGTTGTAGAAGGATACATTGCTTCCAACCCATTGCAGTGGTATTGTTCCAAGCTCACCATTACGGTGCTTGGCCACGATAAGCTGGACTTGATAGTCACGAGGTCGGTTTGCACCCTCTTTTTGAATCTCGTCTGGGCGGTGAATGAACATTACAATGTCGGCGTCCTGCTCGATATTTCCCGACTCACGCAGGTCGGAAAGCACTGGCGTGTGGTTGCCTCTTTGCTCGGCAGCACGGGACATTTGGCTAAGAAGAATTACCGGCACATTTATCTCTTTTGCAAGAATCTTCATCTTCCTTGAAATATCGCCCACTTCGGTTGTTCGGTTGTCGCTCTTGGTGTCCGAAGTCATCAGCTGCAGGTAGTCTATCATTATTAGGTCCAGCCCACGTTCACGCTTGAGCTTGCGGCACTTGGACAAAATTTGGCTTGGGTGGTTTAGCGAGCTGTCGTCGATATATATCTTGCACTGCGACAGCTTTTTGTGCGCCTTCCAAAGCTTGCTCCAGTCGTTGTCGTTAAGCTCGCCGTGCAGGGCCTTGGTCATGTCCACCTTGGCAACCGAGCACAGCATTCTTTGCGCCAGCTGCTGCTTGCTCATTTCTAGCGAGAAGACCGCACACTTGGCCTTGCCCTCAATGGCGGCATTGGCAACAATGTTCATGGCCAGGGCAGTTTTACCAACCGATGGCCTTGCAGCAAGGATTATAAGGTCACTTTTCTGCAGGCCGTTGGTCATGCGGTCAAGCTGGTAAAAGCCGGTAGGAATGCCACGCACCACGCCCTGGTTTTTGTAGATCTCTTCAAAGTTTTCCATGACGTCGCCAAGGCTGTCCGACAGCGACTCAAGTGCTGACACTTGCCCCTTTTCGCCGATCTCGAAAATGGCCTTTTCGGCATAGCCCAGCGCGTCCACATCGTCCGAGGAGTATGCCGTTTCAATAATCTTAGACGATGCCTCGATAAGCTGGCGGAGCACCGAATTTTTCCTTACTATGTCCACATGGCTTTGGTAGTTGGCCGAAGACGGCAAAACGTTTGTGAGCGTGGCCAAATATCCCACTCCCCCAACGCTAGCGAGCAACCCTTTGGTCTCAAGGGCGTCGGTAAGGGTGACGATGTCGACCGGCTTATTCTTGTCGAAAAGTTCAACCATGCTTTCAAAGATCTTTCGGTGGGCCTGAGAATAGAAGTCACTTGGTTTAAGTTTGCTAATAATATTTATTACCGCCTCGGCATCGGTCATGGCTGCACCCAGCACCCATTGCTCGGCCTCAAGGCTGTTTGGCAAAACCCTAGCTTCGTTTTTCATCTTTTTCTCCTCACAATTTTCCTTTGTATCATGATTATAAATACTAAGCCCTAAAAAAGTCAAGGAGTTTTAATAAAGCCACCCCGTGAAAAATTTCCCCTTTCCCCTTTTTTTGCATAAAAAATCCACCCGAAGGTGGATTTATAGGGTTAGAGGTAAAGATTGACATATGGATTGTCTTTAATGAATCCGGAATATGCATAATATTCCTCGTGCTCTTTTACTGTCTTATAATATTGTTCACGCTTTGTTTTGTCAGGACTTGTAAAAATAGAAGTTTTATTGCTCTTTATATCGTTAATAATTGAATACATTAAATCATATAGCGTTATTTCACCCGATATTCCTTGTACGCTCACTTTTTGAGTGGACGACAAAACGCATACAAAATTTTCTCCTAAACCATCATGATAATTATCACTAAATATCCAATTTAACACTCCACATTCGTATAAGTATTCAAAACTATATATATAAATTGGATTATCCTCTTCTCCATATTGATAATAAGAGTACATATATTCGGCTATAATAAATAAAGCGTCAAGGTCACAACTAATTATTCCCGCTTTATCACCTGCGACATGAAAAGCAATATCTCCTCCGAGAGAATCAAGCCAAGACATATCATTTTGAAATTCAAAATCATAATCGATTACTTCAATAGACCTATAAGAGCTTAACTCTAGTATTTCATCAGCTTCTTTAGATATATAATATCCATAGTTATAGTCATTTAAAAGATCATCAAAGGAAGAATAACCATAATCTCCAAAATTTTCCATATCATAGGTGGATAAAACAAATAAATCATGTTTAGGCAAAGCCTCACTTCCAATAGGATATTCATGAATTATCATGTTGTCAATAATCGAACCTGTTGGGTGGTGAGACTCGTAATCGTAAAGAAATGAAGATAAATTTCCTGCAAGATTTGATCTAGTGTTTATATCCAAAAATATGTGACATCCATGATCCATAAAAAACTCTGTGTTGGTTATAGTATCATCAAAGTCAAAATTTACTAATCCTGAATCTCTAGTAGAATCAACAAACCTTTCAACATCTAAATCACTAAGTCTTAAGAATTGCTGAAAATAGTTTTCATACAAATTAGGATAAAATAATCGTATATTTAATAGAATTAAAAAAGCTTCGTCAATAATTTGTTCATGTTCAGGAACCTTTTCAAGATAATTTTCACTTCGGCCCACTATAAAATATTTGTCTTCCATCAAATCACTATAGCCTAGTGATACACCATCGAAATGTTCATCATAGAATATTCCACTACGTTTACCCATTTCTTCGAGCGTTATGCTTTCAAAAACAGCTTCGTAAACTATAATATAGTTGTCTTGATAAATATTCCAATAAGAAAAAGTATGGTAAAAGTCCGATGGTCTTAAAATTTGTTGAATTCCATCGTAATTAAACACGCCACAAGTCACATTTACGCCATACATATTCATGTCTTGTTGGCTGGTTGTTGGTAAAGTACCAATAGTGTTAGCATAAATTTCATTGAAAACATTATATCCGTTTCCGCTAGAAAAAGCTTTTATAACTGTTTTTTCAATTGCTTTGAAGTTTACTTTAATAGTTACATCACCTGTAACCGTGCCTTCAGCAGGACTATACCCAACAAAAGAGTATTCGTATCGGTCTATAGGCTCCGATGTATTTTCATAGGCATATATGGTTGTAATTCTTTTGTCCCCTTCATAAATATATAACCACGACGGACCATAACCCATTGTTTCGCGTCTCCAAGTCGCACCATAGTGTAATCCTGTTACGCTGGTTTGACTAACACTTCCATATAATGAATTATTAACTTCAAAAGTAATGGTGAAAGAATTTTCTTTTCGACTAAATGTAGCCTGTATCGAAACATTGCCCTGAACTGTTCCGCTTGCAGGAGTAAAGCCGTCAAATGAATATACATATTCATTGGTCATGGTCTCGGTTGTGGCCGTTATTGTTTGCTTGGTGGCTGTGTTGATGGTCAGCACGCTTCCGCTAGAAGTCCAAGTGGTTCCATAAGGAACATTCCTTACACTTGTCTTGTCCACCTTGCCATAAGTTCCGTTAACTACGGTTATGGAGATTGTATATGTCTTTGTAGCCTCTATGTCGAATGTGGCACGAATGGTTATGTTTCCTGAAATGCTTCCCGATGCCCCAAGGTCCTTGGTCTCGGTTACGTTGTACCACTTAGTGAACTTAAACGAGTATTGTGGGTTATTGGTAACTAGGGTTACACCTACCTTCTTTACGGTCGATAGGTTGAGTGTAAACTCAGCCCCACTTGTGCTCCAGGTGGTACCGTATGGTACCGAGGTTATCTCGGTAGTGTTTACGTTACCGTATGCTGTATTGTTTGTTGTAAATGTAACGGTATAGTTTCTTACCGTGGCATTAAAGTTAGCCGTAACTGTCATAGCACCATTGACCGAACCATTGTTTGGTATTGTCCAGCTACCAAAGCTATAGGTATATTGTGCGGTTTGGGTTTTGGTGTTTGCAGTAACAACGGTACCGTTGATGTCCACCTTATTGCTAGAGGTTCCAACCTTGATGATTGCACCGTATGGAACATCGGTAACCTCGCTTTGAGATACTGTTCCACGGGTGCTGTCATTTACTGCTATGGATATGGTATATGTCACCAAATCTCTCTTGAAGTTAACCTGTATGGTGGTATTAGCCTGCACTGTACCAGTATCCGCACCCCATGAGGTGAACGAATATTTGTACTGTGCCCCTGCTGCTTGTGGTGTGGCGGTAATTACCACCGAACCACCAGCCTCAGGCTTTACAAAGGTTAGCTTATCGCTGTTTGTTGTCCAAGTAGTGCCGTAAGGAAGGCTTATCTTGTTTTGTGCATTTACATTATTAACACTTCCCCAGCCTGACTCGCTAATTACGAATGTTACGTCATAACTTCTTCTTGTGCGAGTAAATGTAACCATTATGCTGGTCGCATCTTGCACCGTTCCAGTTGCGCTAGTCCAACTGGTGAAAGCGTAACTAAATTCGCTAGTGGTGTCATGAGGATTAGCAGTAACTGTAACCGTTCCGCCATTACTTGGCTTTGTGAAGGTTAACTTGTTTGTTGAGTTTGCCCAGGTTGTACCGTAAGGTACGGTTATCTTGTTATCTTTGGCATCCACAGTACCATAGCCATTTTGCACTATGGTAAAGGTTACATCATATTCGTTAACTGTACGAGTAAAGTTAACGTTTATGCTAACTGCAGCCTTTACTGTACCAGTTGGTGTTCCCCAACTGCCAAAGGTGTAGGTATATTGCTTTCCTGCAGTTGTTGGTGTGGCAGTAACGGTTACCGTTCCACCATTACTAGGTTTGGTAAAGGTTAAAACATTGCTTGCATTAGCCCAGGTGGTGCCATATGGTACGGTTATCTTGTTGCTGGTTGCATTTACCGAGCCGTAACCCGTTTCCTTTATTACAAAGGTTACATCATACTCACGCACACTTCTATTAAAGTTTGCAGTAATTACTTCATTGCCGTCTACCGTTCCTGAACCATTAGTCCAGTTGTTGAACGAATATGAGAACTCAGGGGTTTGGTCACTGGCTGTGGCAGTTACGGTTTGCTCAGGGGTGGTTTTAATGGTAAGCACATTGCTTGCCACGCTCCAAGAAGTTCCGTATGGCACATTCTCTACACTGCTTTGAGAAACAGTTCCGTAGCCTGCAGTGTTTACATTTATGGTTATTGTATACTTCCTAACCGTTTGCCTGAAGGTTACGGTTATGCTAGTTGCGCCTTCAACAGTGCCCGTTGCTGGAGCCCAAGATGCTACCTCATATGCATATTGCGCATCCCCCGCTCCAGGCTGTGCGGTTACTACCTCATTAGAACCATTGCTAAAAGTGAGTTTATCCCCACTGGTTGACCATTTTGAACCATATGGCACACTTACTGTTCCCTTGTCTACAGTTCCCCATAGATCGTTGTTGCTGGCGATTGTTATTGTATAGTTGTTTAGATCTCTATCGAAAGTGGCAGTTATGGTTGTTGGCCCAGTTACCTCACCGGTATTAGCACTCCACTTAACAAACTTGTATGTCCATTGTGTGTCGGCAGCGTGAGGTGTAGCGGTTACAGCCGTTCCACCAATTGTTAACACATTACTCTCTACACTCCAAGTAGTGCCATAAGGAACCGAAAGTGTGGTTTGGTTTAGTGTTCCATAGCCGTCAGGGGTGGCTTCAAAGGTAACATCATAGTTACGTGCAACTCCAGTAAAGTCCGCACGGATATTCATTGCTTCGGTGACAGTACCTGCATTTGCAAGAGTTTCAGTGGTATCTATATTGTACCATTTAACAAACGAGAAATTTTGAGATGTTGTGGTCGTAGCAGGTGTGGCTTTTACACTGGCTCCACCTGAAAAGGTTATTGTGTCTCCGTTTACTGTCCAAGTCTCACCATAGGTAACTTCGAATGAAGAGTTATTTACGCTTCCCATGCTGCTGTCGTTTACAGTAACTTTAATTGCTACTTTGGATGCCACAAGAGCTACTTTGCCACCTTGAATTTTTAGTTCGGCATGCACTGGCATATTGGTTACATTTAGTTTGTCCAAAGTGAAGTCGCTTGCTATGCTTTCATCTATATTTGCAATAGTGGTTCCTATTGATGCAAGTGAGTCGGTTAGCTCAATATTTATTGCCTCAGTTGGTACACCTTTAATATTTATTGGCGCATTTAATTTGAATTTTGCACCTTCGTTCAATGTGGCTTTGTAGTAGTCTAGAGTTCCGTTGTTGTATATCTCTCCCGAGAACTCGCCACCATTGAGGGTTAATGTTCCTGTCTCGTTATAGATGTCGGCTCCGGTGTTGCCACTAAATGTTCCGCCGGTGATGTTTAAGCTGCCGCCGTTATTGTAGATACCGGCACCGTAAGTACCATTATTGTCTCTAATTTTTCCACCCGAGATGGTAGCCTGAACTCCGGCTTCCATGGCAATTGCCCCACCATAGGTGGCGCTATTGGAATGGATATCTCCGTTGGTCATGGTAAGGGTGGCATTTTTCGAAAGGTATACAGCTCCGCCATAAATGGCTTCCCCGCCGTTGATGCTACCACCATCAATGGTTAGCTCAGCTTCAGGCTCAACAAAAATTTGTCCACCCTTAGTCTCCCCGGCGGCCTTTACCGAAAGAGAAGAAATTGACGGCACTACCAAGCCGAAAAGAACTCCAAGCATTAGTATTGGAGTGAAAATCCATAATCTAAACTTTCTTCTATTCTTACTCATTTTCTCTCTTCCTTTAGTATGAATTTTTCAATTTGTTTTTATTATATATCATTATTATGGACACCACAGGTGTCTTGAAAGGTACTTTTTGCAATAAATTTCACTTTTTCTTTATGCCCAACGTCAAGTGAAAAGTGAAAGGTGAAAAGTGAAAAGTTAGGGCGTCGAGGCGAAGCCTCGAGATTATATTATCCTCATCAGCCGCGACAAGAAGCAGGTTCGGCAGCTTCCCCTTAGCAAGGGGAAGCCTAAGATTGGATTGACACCGCTTCTAACGGTGCCCCCGCATGCGGGGGAAAGGTGGTGCATCGCACCAATAGGGGGAATGGATAGAAATTTACAATTATTCTTCAACCAAAAAATACTTTTAAAATTTTCATCCCTCACTTTTCACTTATCACTTTTCACTTTTCACTTATGATAGTACTAGTATTTATATTAGTACTATCATATCCCCCCCCCCTACTGTCAAGCAAAATGAATATATTTTTCGAAAATTTTTTTATAAAAAATGCCAAAACGGGCAGTTTGGTAAACAAACTGCCCGTTTTAAAATGGGAGCGCGAGGGACAATGGCCCCTCGCATAATTATATCTTTATTTTCTCAAACAGCTTATACAAGCAATTGATAAGTGTTGGCGAGATGATAGCCAGGATAACTACAAAGAGTGTTTGAGTGAGTGTGATTCTAACGGTATCAATGAATCCGTCGAGGAATATATAGCCAAGTATGCAGCAAATGAACATGGTTATATATAGAATAGACGTCAGCACAGTCCAAGGCTTGCACAGCCTTATCAGCAGCCCAAGTCCGGTGAAGGTGACGGTTATTGTGCACATTGTTGAAATGGTTTTCACAATGGTCTCGTTGGCATCAATTGTGCCCTCGGTTAAGTAGGTAAACAGGTACACGGCCGAGACGTTTAAAATCAGCGCAATTGCCGCCGGCAGGGCGTTTCGAATAAGGTTGTAGATAAACTTTCCGGTGATAGGCTTGTCGTTTGGCAAGAATGCCAGGAAGAATGACGGTATGCCAATGACAAAGGTCTCGAGCATGAACATACGCGTGGTGAGCAGTGGATACTGCTGCCTCATGGCCAGGCAAATTATACCAAACACAATGGTGAAAATGGTCTTCATGAAGTAGAGCGAAGAGGATTTTTGCACATTGTTAATAACCCTGCGTCCCTCTTTAACCGTTTCAGGCATGGACGAGAAGTCACTGTTAAGAAGCACCATATGGCTGACGCTTCGAACGGCCTCACTACCACTGGCCATGGCCACCGAGCAGTCGGCCTCTTTTAGAGCCAAAATGTCGTTTACGCCGTCGCCGGTCATGGCCACGGTGTTGCCACCCGCCTTTATGGCCTTAATTAATATGGCCTTTTGCTCAGGGGTAACGCGTCCAAATACGGTATATTTGTTGGCGGCCGCAATGACCTGCTTTTCGTTTAGGCCCTCAAGGTTTATAAAGCTTTCGGTGTTATCCACCCCCACACGCTTGGCAATTTCGGCAACGGTGAGAGGGTTGTCACCCGAAATTATTTTAACCTTAACGCCATTGTTCTTGAACCACGAAATGGTGGAGACAGCGTCGTCACGAATGCGGTCTTCAAGCACCAACAGCGCCACTGGTGTGCGGTTGGATGGCGGATTGTCTTTTATAATATTTGATGGCGAGTAGGCCAGCAAAAGCACTCTATATCCGTCTTTTGCGTACTGCTCGACCATGTTATTAAGCTTTTCGTCGGGGTTGTTTGGAATGACAAACTCAGGCGCACCCATGATATATGTCCCGGCGTTCTCAAAGCTTACGGCCGACAGCTTTCTAGACGAGCTGAAAGGCACGGTGGCTATTGGCTTTAGCTCTTTGTTGTAGCCAAAATAGTTGATAAGTGCCTGGCTGGTCTGGTTGTTGTCTCCAAGCGCCGAGAGCATGGATCCCATGATGCGCTTTAGGGTAAATGGAGTGTTGTTTAGCTGCAAACAGTTAAACACCTTCATGGTTCCGTCGGTGATTGTCCCGGTCTTGTCCAAACACAGCACGTTTACCCTAGCCAGCATTTCAACGCAGTAGAGGTCTTGTACCAGCGCCTTGCGTCTTGCAAGCTTGATGACCGACACGGTAAGCGCGATTGAGCTTAACAAGAACATTCCCGAAGGGATCATGCCGATTATGTATCCGGCCGTGGCGGTGATGGTTTCTTTCATATCTTTGCCGGTGGCAGTGTAGTTGTTAAGATACATTAGTATGGCAAGAGGAATAATTATTATGCCGATGACCTTGATGATCATCTTTAGCGAGTTGAACAGCTCACTCTTTGGCCTCTTATACTGCTTGGCCTTAGAGGCAAGCTGCTGAACATAGTTGTTCTTGCCTACTTTTTCAACACGGGCCTTGCAGTTTCCACTGACCACGAATGAGCCGGCGTAGATGGTGTCCCCCACCTTTTTCTTTATTGGCAGGCTTTCACCTGTAAGCATACTTTCGTTGACCTCGATAGACCCCTCGACAACGCTGGAGTCGGCCACAATCTGCTTGCCGTTGGACAGCACCAAAATGTCGTCGATGACCACTTCGTCGGTGGTGATGGTCTGCTCAATGCTGTCACGAATGACCTTTACGGCCGGTGCCGTCAGCAGCGATAGCTTTTCAATGGTCTTTTTGGCCTTGATCTCCTGAATTATACCAATCGAGGTGTTGACAAGGATGATGATCATGAAAATGCAGTTGGACCACGCCCCAACGCACACCAGGCTGATGAACACGGCAAGGCACAGTATATTGAAAAAGGTGACTGTGTTTTCAAGGAAGATCTTGCGGTAGGTCTTGACCGACTGGTTAGGCGTGTGGTTAGTTTGGCCTTTGTTTATCCTCTCGTTTACCTGCTCGGTGGTAAGGCCGGTTCTTGCGTCGGTTCGAACCCTCTTTACCCTCACCGGCTTTACAGGCTGCTCGGGCTCTTTTTTCTTAAACAGGTCTTTAAAACTCTTCTTTTGCTTGTCGTCTTTGCCCTGAGAATCTTTCTTATCCTTCTTTTCCTCTTTTTTCTTGCGAGGCTTTTTCTCGGTGTTGGTCATTTCAACCGCATCGCTCTCGGGCTCTTCAACCACCAGCGGCTTTGGAGTAATCTCTTCTTTCTCAGCCTTCTTTGTCTCGCTCTTTGCAGGGGCTTTAACTTCGGTGGTCTTGGTCTCGACTTTAGCAGCAGCCTTGGTCTCAACTTTGGCAGCAGCTTTGGTCTCGACAGGCTTTGCGGCCTTTACGTCGGCCACTTTTTCGGCTTTTTTGCTGGCCTTTGGCTGATTTTTTTCAACCTCGGCTGGGGCCTGCCCTTTTTCCATGACCTCTTCTATTTTAACTTGATTGTCGTTTTTTACTCTTTGTTTCATTTCATTCCCCGCTTGTTTTCTAGCCCTTATATTACTATATAATGCTTAAAAAAGTCAACAATATTATATTACGCAAAATATAGTTTTGTCAAAAAAGAGGGGAAAATTAAAAAACACTTGCAAAAATCGCGCTGTGCTGTTATACTACAATTAGTTCCTTGCCTTGGCTCGTCCAAGGCCGAATGAGTCCATAAGGAGGTAAATTTTCATGAAGGATTACGAGCTTTTATACATTGTTGACGCATCGCTAACCGATGAAAAGAGAGAAGAACTTATTAGCAAAGTCACCGCTCTCATTTCGGGCAACAATGGTGAAGCCAGCGAGCCAGACAAATGGGGAATCAAAAAATATGCCTACCCTATTGCCTACAAAAACGAAGGCTACTACGTGCTTCAAAACTTTAAGGCCAACGAGAATGTGCCAAAAATTCTCGACAACCAGCTTCTAATCACTGACGGCGTTGTTCGTCATATGATAGTTGCAAAATAAGATAAAAGAGGAAAAAAATTATGAATAAGGTTATATTGATTGGAAATTTAACAAAAGACCCTGAACTGACAACAACATCAAACGGCGTTTCGCTTTGCAAGTTCACCCTTGCAGTGCAAAGACGCTTCTCAAACGGAGATGGCGACCGTGATGCCGACTTCATCCCTATCATCGTTTGGAGAAACAATGCAGACAACTGCTACAAGTATCTCAAAAAGGGCAGCCGTGCAGCTGTGTTTGGCACCATCCAAACCCGCTCCTACGACGGTCAAGACGGCACAAGAAGGTATGTTACCGAGGTTGTGGCCGACGAAGTTGAATTCGTTGGTGCGCGTGCCGACAATGGTGAAGGTGGAGAAAAGGCAAAGCCAGCTCCAGCCGCCAAGAAAGAGGTTGTTGGCAAGTTCGAGCCTATTGATGACGACAATCTTCCTTTCTAATAACTTAATGGAGGAATTATGAAACAAGTTAGAAACAACAATAACGCAAACTATGACGACAAGAACCCTAAAAAGGTTAGAAAGAGCCCTAAAAAGGTATGTGCTTTTTGCCAAGACAAGGTTGAGGCCATCGACTATAAAGACACCGCACGCCTTCGCAAATACATGACCGAAAAAGGCAAAATCATTCCCCGCCGCACCACTGGCGTTTGCGCAAAGCACCAACGTGAGCTCACCAACGCTATTAAGAGAGCGAGGGTTATGGCACTTCTACCATACAAAACAAATTAATTGAGTTTAGCAAAACTGACTACCAGTGGTAGTCAGTTTTTTTGTTGTTAGCTCGGTCTAAAATTAAATTAAAAATTAAAAATGAAAAGTTTTAGTTCCGCGAGGCTTGCCTCGCGGCCCATATAGCCGCACCTAAGGCGAATATGATAACAAGAGCGTCGAAAGAAGAACATCCGTGACCATATAGGTCTACGGACAACCCTCTTTCTTAGCTCTTGTCACCATCTTCACCTTATCTGCTACTTTAAAAGCACTGTATATCATTTTGTTAACATCGTTTATTGCTGTGTGGCTCCCCCTAGACGGAGGGAGCTGGCACACTGCTCCTTGTCGCGCCTGAGGGGGTGATTCTCGCCAACGGCGACGCCTTGTTCTCTATTTTAAAAGCGGATACTTATTCACCCCTTCAAGTCGTCGAAGTGCGAGTGCCTGCTTATGGACAATCCTGCTACGCAGGCTTGCCCTTATGTGACCCTCGACTTCTCCTCTCCCCACCAAGCTACGCTTGTCGGGGACCCTTGTTGTTGCGGGGGCACCGTTAGATAGGATCAATCCTCAGTCTTAGGCTTCCTCTTGCTAAGGGGAAGCTGCCAGACCTGCTCCTTGTCGCGGCTGATGAGGATATCAAAAAATAAAATTCCCTAATTCGTCATGCAAAGCATGGCGAGTATCATTCGTGCGTAGCACGAGTATAATTTGGCCCTTCGGGCCAAGTATAATTCGCTTGCTTTGCGAGCGAATATAACCGAAAAGGGAGTTCATCGAACTCCCTTTTCTCATATCGGGTAGCAAATATCATAATTCTTATATATACTTACCGGCCGTCTCTCTACGTCCATCACATACCCCCACCTCTTCTTGTCGATATAGGCGGTCTCGGCACTCGTGCTATTTATATTACTTATATCTTCTATCCCTGGCTGCTCTGGATTAGTTGGATCGCCAGCTACCACTTGTCTAAACTTGCTGAAAGAAACAGTAATGGTTGTTTCTCCAGTAATAGTTCCACTTGATGGATACCAGCTATTGATGTAATAATTAAGTGCTGGAGTAGCTGTGACACTTTGTCCGTCTGAGAAGGTACATGTACCTGATTTATTATCTGAAGCTATGGTTGAGGTATATGTTGTTCTTGGAGAAACTTCCACTGACATTGGACTAACAATACCACCAACTGTTAATGCCAAAGGCATAATCTGCCCCTCTCCAAAATATCCACTATTAATATCTTCAATATCCGGCCCTTCTATAGGTGGATCGCTGGTATCATTATTTATCTTAAATGTTACAGTATATTTAGCGAGAGTGGCACTTTGGAAATAAGGGCTTACCGTTATGTTACTTGTTATTATAGCTCCTGAAGCTGGCGTAAAGCCTGTTAAATTATAATTCATCGTCGAAGTTACAGTTCTTGATTCAATTAAGTCCCCACTCACTGGTTTATAGAAACTAACCGTTCCTTTAAAACCACTTGACAACACGCTCGTCTCTATTCTTGTTCCAGATTTTACCACCAACATAATTGTATTAGACCATTGTCCTGTTGTTGAAGAAATTGTTTCAAATGACACTCTACAATTTGCACGGCTGGTTTGAGTAAATACGGCATAAATGTATGTCGTTCCAGTAACAGTTACTGATGTCGTTGTAGTATTTGAAGTCGATGATGTTGACCATCCCTTAAAGCTATATGTATAATCGTCGTCATCACTATTTGCAGTTGCCGTTCTCGTATAACCTCCAACTGATACTCTCGAAGATGATAGCGATATGATCGTTCCATATGAACAACTTATACCCGCTGTTGAGTTTACACTTCCATATGCATATGAAGATGAAGTGGATACCCTAAAATAAACATAATACGTTCTCGTGCTCGATGTAAAGTATGCGATTATGCTCATATTGCCTGTAATCGTTCCGCTAGAAGAGCAACTCCAATAACTGAATGAATATGTTGTTGATGTGGACGAAGAAGTTGCAGAGGCTGTTATGTCGGTCGTACCAATGGTCAGTTTACTTCCACTTGTGGAATATGAAGTCCCATAGGTTACTGAAATTGAAGTTTGGCTAACGCTACCATATGAGCTTGGTGAAGCTGTAATACTTACAGTATAGTACCTGGTAGATGCAGAGAAGGTAGCAGTTATTGTGGTTGCGCCTGTAATCGTTCCACTTGTCGAGCAGCTCCAGCTGCTAAACGAAAATACCTGGGTATCTGAAGGGTCTTTTGGTGTGGCTATAATGTCAGTTGAACCAATGGTAAGAGTACTTCCGCTTGTCGAGTAGGCCGTTCCATATGGCACACTTATGCTAGATCTTGAAACACTACCATATGTGCTGCTGTTGACAGTTATTGTCACTGTATAGTTTCTTGT
>CANQUB010000007.1 GCA_947626955.1 uncultured Clostridia bacterium
ATGGAAGCGCAGGCTTATGCAAATGATTCTCTTCATCCAAACACCGCCGGGATGAAACTGATTTCCGACTGTTTTATCGACGCACTTTATAAAAATTATGTTGAAAATAATTAATTTATTCTCAGTTTGCGTCAATAAAAGAAAAAAACCGTTATTGACACCAACGGTTCGATTTAGGTTTTGATTAGCGGAGAGAGAGGGGTTCGCTCCGCTACGAGGCAGTGCAAGAAGCTGTGCCGCTATCTCGTCGAAGCTCAAGCTCAATTGTCAGCAAGTTACTTACGGAACTTGCCGACTGCAATCGCTTGGCTTCTCCTTTCCCCACCAAGCTCGTAAACTCGCTCGTCGGGGGCCCCGATATAATTCGCACCGTTCAACCCCTAAGCCAAAAATAATTTTAGAGAGAGGGGTTCGCTCCGCTACGGGGCAGTGCAAGAAGCTGTGCCGCTATCACGCCGGGGCGGGCAAACGCCATACTATGGCGTTTGCTTTTCCGCCCGTTCGAACCCCTCAACAACTTTCTTCATATAAAAAGGGGTTAGACGAAGCCCAACCCCTTTTTATATGGCGGAGAGAGAGGGGTTCGAACCCCCGGACCCTTGCAGGTCAACGGTTTTCAAGACCGCCGCTTTCGACCACTCAGCCATCTCTCCAAAAGCACTATGGTTAGTATATATATTTTTTTTGAAAAAATCAAGACTTTTTCAACTTTTCTCCCCTTTTAAAGCATTCGATATAAAAAGGCTACGTAGTAAGAGGCAGGCTTGTTTTTATTTTACAAAAGAGAATTGATTGTGCTAAGATAAAATTGTGAGGTGAGTTATGGAATTTAGACAACTCTCTAAAAAAGACACAAAAAGTTTTGCAGCGTTGATTCAAAATATGTATAAACACCTAGATAACCTTGAGTGGTTTTCGCCAATGCCATTTGATGAGGAAAATGTTAAAGGCATAATTGAAAACCCAAGGTTTTTTGTGCTTGGAGCCTACGAAAATGACGAGCTTTGCGCCGTGAGTTCGTTTGACTTTAAGTGCGGAAAACTAATCGGGCAAAGCTGCATGCCGTCCTATTGCACTTTGGAAAATACGGCCGAAATTGGTTTTACCATGGTAAAATCTAACTTTAAAGGACATGGAATTATGAAGCAACTAATAAAGGAGCTTGAAGGCGCGGCTTTGCGTTTTAATAAAAAGTACCTTTTTGGCAAAGTGCATATAGACAATTTGGCAAGCTACAAGTCTTTTATTGGTTGCGGTTTTAGCGAATTCTCGAAATACGACAAAGCCGTGCACCGAGACGAATTTGAAAGCTTTTTGTCTTCGGGGCTACTTATGCCTTCCACGATTATAAAGGCCAAAGAGTCCCTGAAAAGAAATGCCGACGATATTATTGTTAAGTATGCGATACTTATAAAAGAAATTTAGCAAAGCTGCTTATTTAAATTGTTTGGAGGCGTTAAATGCGAAAACTGACCGAAAAAGATAAAGAACGCTATTTGAAGTTTGGAAGCCTTACAACCCCATTTTTAGAAGACCATTATGTTAAAGAAATGGTCATGCGAGATTATAACCGCAGGCTAAAAAGTGGCCAGCAGGCGAACATAGTTGAGAGTTTGATTTGTTGGATTGCTTCCTTTGTCAAGGCAGGCGATGACAATTTTAGGCAAAAATACAAATTCAAAAGAACGGCGAAAGAGATTTGGGAAAGTGGGTTTGCCACAGGGTGCACCGATTATGCACTTGTGTTCGCCACTTTGGCAAGGCAGCTGGGTTGGCCAACCACATTTCTAAACACGGCCGAGCTTGGCTGGCTACAAAGGCTTTTAAATGGAGAAAACAGCAATTTTCATTATGGCCATTCTTTTTGCGAATGCTACTTTGAAAACAGATGGATGCTGGTTGATCCAACGTGTAGGAAAATTATGCAAAACTATAGCTTAGACAAAATTGAACTGCCCTACAATGTTGGGCCGGGAAATGTGTATGTACCTTATCTTAGAGGCTTGGACCTAGGAAAAAAGACCTCGTCAAAAGAGCACAATTTAGAGATGGATAGATTGTGCAAAAAGTTAAAAATTTAACAGGAGAAACTGGTGATTACATATAGATTTATAGAAAATGCTAGATACCACATGGGAAGTTTGGGTTTTAAGCCGAAAAAATTAGAAGAGCTGGATTTGGATAATTTAAAACAGCAAACAATAGACAAGATTTTTAGGCTAAAGTACTCGAATGAAGCATTTTACTTATATACACACTATGAGTGGTTGGTTAAGCATTGGAAAAAACTTTTGAAAGCTGTCAGTGACGAAAAATGGCAATTGTGCGACTATCCATATACTCCGCTAGATGTCTCGCTTAGCCGTCAAAAATATGATAATGTGTCCTTTGTCACAAACATGTTTGGCAAAGAACTTCAACTTTTTTATTTGGACGAAAACAGCAATGTAAACACATTTACATATAACAAAAAAGGCAATAAAGATAAGAGTAATGATTTTCAATTTATTGACGACAAACAAAGTGATGAGGGTTACATCTTTACTAAAAAATACTTAAACTCACTAAAAAAGGATCAGGATGCCGACCCTGAAAAAGCCATCGCCACTGTGGAAAAACGCTGCTTAAATTACAAAAAGGCAAAATTTTTGTTTTATATCACTTACTTGACCGAAAATATTTCAAAAGAAAAGATAAGCACTATCACCGCACAAAACATGGCCAAGGAAATTGGCAAAGTAATCCAATACCACGATCTAATAAATCTAAATTCTCTTCTTATGATAAGGAATTTGGGTGGGTTTTAATTTCACTCCCCCTGGCAAAATCTAAGAAATGATGTGATTTTTCATCCTTTTTTGCACTATTTTGCGGTTTTTTTAAACATATCAAAATAGAAATAGAAGTCCAACGGGCTTCTATTTTTATGAAATAATTTACTGATTTTAATCGATAAAAATTTTCTATATCTCTATATAGCTAAATTTTTTAATAAAGTTTTTTATGTGGGTTGCATCTTTACCTTCATAATATTTTATTAACAAGCCTTTAAACTCCTCGACCTTTTCTTCGGGAATAATTATTAGGCCTTTGGCGTGCGAAATCAAATAATGATTGGCAAATATGACCGCTGTTCTTTTGTTACCATCAATAAAAATTTGCTTTTTCATTGTGTAAAGTAGAAGTTCTATGGCTTTGTCTACAACGCTCTTGTTCGAACTTATAATTTCCTGCAGCTGTTCTTTTATTACACTCTCTATTGGAAATTCGGGCTTCCACGATGTTCCGCTTATGCTTACCGGCGTTGAACGCAGTTTGCCCGCGTTGTAATAAAAGCCCTCTTCAATAAGCCTGTTTATTTCACACAACAAATCATAGTTCGTGGCGGTTGTTATGACGTCTTTATTTAAAACAAACTCCCATGCATGCTTAAGGTTTACAACCTTCAAAACATCGGTGGCTGTCATGTTATTAACTTTGCCGCCTTCAATAATCGTTTCGGTGTCGGCGTAGGTGGCTGAGATTCCTTCGAGCACGGCCTGCTTGTAAATAGAGCTCACAAGTTGTCTACGAGCAAAATCAATGTTTAGAGCCACTTTTTTGGGCAATTTTCTATCCACATATCCGTTTTCACGAAGTTGCTGGTTGATTGCCTTAATACTCTTTTTCAAACTCTTAGCCCTGAGTGAATTGTTCAAAATAGTGTTGTATAACTCCTCGCTAAACTCACCACCATAGACTGTTTTTGCAATCCCCTCTATTCTAGTGTGAACATAGATATATTTCTTTTTGTTGTTCTCCCTCACTTCAATGGTGCCAAAAAGCAGGTTATCTAATTGCTTTTCTAAATTTTCCTTTTCAGCCAAAAGAGCTAAATTTTCCATTCTTGTTTCCATAATAAAATCCCTATGTGAACATTTTGATGTCTTTTTTGATAAAAATTATTCACATAACTATTATATCACGAAAAAATAAAATGTGAACATTTTTGGGTAAAATTTTATAAATTTGTTTCACATGGAGTTAGTTGGAGTGGCAGGCCTCGACAAAAGATCTAAAGATGTTGTCACAGGGAAGTGAAGTAGCGGCTAAAAGCTCAGGATGAAATTTGACACCTAAGTAGAATTTTTTGCTAGCGTTTTCCACACTCTCGACACAGCCGTCGCTTGTATGCGAACTGGCCACAAGGTTTTTTAGCTCGTCGGCCTCATAGCTGTGTATGGAGTTGACCATAAGGGAGTCTTGACCTGTGATTTTATATAGAAGAGAATTTTGGTCAATGGAGATTTTATGCACTTTCTCTTTGCCGAACTGATTGTGGCTCTTTGCACTGAGTTTGGTTGTGCCGCCAAGGCCTCTAATCATGTTGTTGTAGCCGGCACAAATTCCAAGCAGCGGAATATCGTGCTCAAAGCAGTATTTGGCGGCAAATTCCTCGTAGTAATCGCTATTTGCCCCACCCTGCAACAGTATTCCGTCGCATAGCTTTAAAGTGGCAACAAAGTCCTCTTCTTCGGCCTTGTCCATGGTGACAAGATGCCTACCGGCGTCGTTATCATTGAAGTCCACACCCTTGTTTTGGGGCAAAATTCCTATCACCAAAGCTCCGTGTTTGATTAGAAGAGCTCTTGAAAGACCATCGAAAACCTGGCGACGCCACAAGAAATTGGGGTCGTCAAAGTCGTTGAATTTTGCAACAATGCCGATAATTGGCTTTTTATTGGTCTTTTTCATAAAACCCCCTTATTCCCTATTAATTTTTTCTGTTTGGTATTTTTTGTGGCAGTGGTAACACATGGCCTCGTAGGACTCGTTGCCACCAATTTGTATCTCGTCTCCCTCGGTCACCACATAGCCGTCCACAATTCTAGCGTTCATGGTGGCCTTGGCTCCGCAGCGACAAACGCTCTTTATCTCTTGTATGCTCTCGGCAAGCTCAATCAGGCGTTTGCTGCCCTCAAAAAGCTGGCTTTTGAAATTGGTCTTAAGTCCGTAGCAAAGCACCACTACGTCGTTTTCTGAAAGCTCTTTTAGCTGCTCAATCTGCTCTTTGGTGCAAAACTGAGCCTCGTCAATGATGACAATTTCGGGCTTATCGAAGCCGTTATAAAATTCCACAAGGTTGGTGGTTTTGTCAAAGACCTCGCAGGGCTGCTTTAGCCCTATACGAGAAATGATCATAGGATGGTCTTTTTCCTGCCCACGAGTGTCGATAGATGGCTTGGCCAAAAGAACCTTATAGCCCTTTTCGGTGTAGTTGAAGGCGGTCATAAGGGCCTGCGCACTCTTGCTGCTGCCCATGACGCCGTATTTGAAATATAGTCTTTTCATGTTTTTTACCTCTTGTATATTTCGATTATAGCAAAATAGATGGAAAGTGTAAAATATTAAGCAATAATAAAAAAATAACGTTAAATGATAAATGAAAAATGAAGAATGAAAAATGAGGGCGTCGAGGCTTTGCCTCGAGGATTATATTATCCTCATCAGGCCAAAGATTGAGGGTCCCCGACGAACGAGTTTACGAGCTTGATGGGGAGAGGAGAAGCCAAGTGATTGCAGGCGGCAAGTTTCGTAAGAAACTTGCAGACAATTGAGCTTGAGCTTCGACGAGACAGCTTCCCCTTAGTAAGGGGAAGCCTAAGAAATTAAGCTGTTTTACACGATGTCAACGAATAGCAATAAAGTGCTTGTAAAGTAGCAGATAGTGCGAAATTTAGTAATAAAAGCCCAAAACAGGTTCCGCATAACACTACTGCTGTATGCGTGGTTCTGCTTTGGGGCTTTTTATTCTAAATTTCATACTAGGTGCGGAGAATGTTGCCGCCGGCTCGGTAGAGGGGCGGAACTAAAATCCTCGCCAGCGGCGAAGCCATAACTTTTCACTTTTCACTTTTCACTTTTCACTGCAACAAAAAAGAGAAGATTTACATCTTCTCTTTTTTTGTTGTTAGGCCATTTCCTCGCCGTTCCAAGTAACGCTTGCAGAGTCGCCTTCGACGTAGAAGTCACGCTGGTCACCACCGTAGAGGTTTCCGTTTGTAACTTCAAGAGTAGCATTGGTAACTTGCACAAGTGCATAGAAGTCGTCGCTATTTACGGTGAGTTCCTGCTCAGCACTACCAATTGTCAGGCCATTTGCGGTGGCAGTAACGTGCTGTCCAAGGCTGATAGCCGACTGACCAGTAATTGTGTTAGTGCCGTCGATTTTAACGTTTGTAAGAGTGAGAGTAAGGCCTGTTCCCGAAGAAGCATACAAGAAGTTGTTTTCTCCTGCGGTGCAGTTTGTAAACTCAACTCCACTCAAAGTTACAGCACCAGTTCCTTGCAGATAGAATATAGATGCAGCATTTACGTTGTTTATGTAGAGGTCTTTGAAGCTCTTAGTTGCTGAGTTATCAGTCGCTATGAAACTTGTTCCTGTAAGATTGCCGCTACCTTCAATTCTAAGTCCGCTTAGCTCAAATGCTTTGCTACCTGGAACAAAGCCGGCTTTTTCCGAAACGGTAAGTTTTGGCAGACTTTCTTTATTGTCGCTCCACTCATTATCTTTATAGGTTTTACCTGTTATGGTTACAACCTTTGTTGGAGTTATGGTGGTTGACAAGGTTGCGTCTGCAACTATGATGATATCTGCTCTTAGTACTCCGCTAGTACTATTCACAGCCTTTACGGCAGCATCAAGGGTGTCGTAGGCTGGAGTAAATGTGGTTACAGATGTTCCAGCACTTTCAGCATTGTAGGCGTCTACCCAAACCTTGACATCGGTTTGAATGATATAGAGAGTTACCTTCCCTTCTGCTACCATTTCAGCCGTGACAGGTATAGACAATGAAGCATTACCTGCAGTTGAATTACGCAAGTAGTCGGCAACTTGAGCTGTGCCAACCTTTGCAAGACCTTGATAGTTCTTATATCTTGTCTCGTATTGACCTTCTTTCAAGGTAACAGTCATTGTCGAGTCTATGCGAACTTTTTCAGGTGCAGTGGCAGTGAGCGAGGTGTTGTTCTGATCGATTACCACTTGTACTTCTTTACCAGCAGATAGAATCTGAACATTATTTTCGCCAGCTGTTGGAGTAATGCTTGTTGCAGTGCTTGACAGGTTGCCATTAAATGTGCAGAAGGTTGTGGTTAGCGAGTTGCCCTTAATGGTAGGTTCAGCTGTTGGCACTACAGTGCTGTTCTTGTTGTAACCCACAACTTCGTAGTTTTCGTCGACTGGAGTTACGGTAATAGTGTAACTTACATCGGCAAGAGCATGAAGCACAACGCTATTTTGAGTTATGTCAATACCGTTATTGATTGTTCCGCCAAGAGCTGTGGTTGAGGTGAATACTTTAGTCACAGTCTTTTCGGTCTTAGAATCATTAGCGGTGATTGAGTAAGTATACTTAGTTGCATCTGAGAGCGTATACTTATCGTTCTTGCTTGAATAGGTTCTAAGTGTTACTTCGGCAACTGGGTGCCAGTAGATTACAAACAAACTGGTATCTGTTCGAGTTAAATTCTCAAACAAGCTGTTTATGTTGACATTGCCAGTCGAAGCCAAATTGCTGAGTAGAATGCCACTTACAAGTTTATCTCCTGCAACGACGGCAAGTGCATATGGAACGAATCCACTTCGTGCTTCAACAGTATAATCAACTGTATCTGCATCGCCAGCCTTCTTGATCTCTTTTTGAGAAGTCGAAAGCTCAGCAAAGTCGTCGTTATAGCTGATGTTTGAAGAGGTTGTTAGCAAGTCGCTCCAATTCTTGTCTTCTTCAAAGAGTTGCGCAATGTCTGGAGTTACATACTTAACCGTTCTATTAACTGAAATTTCAATTTCGGCAACATAGAGGTTAAGGGCTGCAAATGAAGATTCAGCAGCATATTCTGGAATTGAGGTCTCAATGTCAGGTGGAACAAGATCTCCTGTCTTAGACTCAAAGTACTCTTCACTATTTGCCCACCTTGTTACAGTCACTTTCTTATTGAAGGAATTGCCATTTAACGAGCCCTTTACTGTGCAGGTAAATGTAGGAAGATCAATAGTTCCAACTTCTGTTGCATAGAAGTCACGATAGATGGTTGTTCCTTCAGTTGTCCAGCCTTGGTTGTTGGTCCAAGTTACCTCAGAGATTATGCTGCCAACTTGTGCAGCTGTTGGCTGATGCAAGGTTATGCGGTAAGTCTTGGTTATAAACAGTGCATATACAGTGACTGAGGTTTGAGTTACCCTAGTTGAAACTGTATAGGTGTTTGTAACTGCGGTTGGATCTTGGTCAAGATCTTTAGCGTTGGCCTCCGAAGTGAACCAACCCTTAAATGTGTAACCTTCTCCAGAGCTTGCAGTAAGTACAACCTCAAAGCCGTAGTAGTATTTAGAATTTTCATTGCCGGTGACTTTTCCTGCAGCGTCAGTTGCGTCTTCAACTTTTCCAAGCTGTGTTGGAGATACAGCATCGGCTTTAAAGGCCTTTACATTTAGAGAAATTTGTCTTGTTGTAAACAGAATGTAAGCAGTGGTATTTGTCTTGACTGATAGGCTCTTGCCAAGCTTATTAGTCAAACCCTCATTGCTATACCACTGGTCGGCCTCGAAGCCCTCGCCTGAATTTTCTGTGTAGTTGGCAGTTACGGTCGAGCCGTCATATGCGTAGTAGGTTGTACCCTTTACGCAATCGGTTGAAGTTACGGTTTCGCTACCATCTTTATTAGCGAACATATCCTGGCCAAAGCTTAGTGTTCCGCCATCATCAGTATCTATTGTGGCATTCTCGGCGATGGTGGTTGAACTTGTTGCAGCCTTGGTTGCTGTGTGCAGTGTTACTGCAAATTTTGTTGGGATAAACAGAGCATAGATGGTTTCATCGGTTGTTCCTTTAACTTCGTAGGTTTCAATCTTTTCATCAAAGCCGGTGGTTAGATAGAATCCTGCAAATTCACTTGAATTAGGTGTGGTAGTTATAAACTCAAGAACGTTTTTGCCTTTATAGAAGCCATCATTATTTAAGGTTGCAGTACCCTTTAATGTTCCTTCCTGCGCATTGTTTAAGGTTGTGGACGAAGCAGCGGTCTTGTAGTATACCACAACTTTTAGAGTATGGAGCTTTTGTGTGAAGTATGCATAGATGCTGTTTTGATCAGCTGTCAAAGTTGTTCCCTGCTCGTACTTAACTTCTTCACTGCCTGTTTGTAGTTTAAATTCAGTGAAGTCGTAGTCGTCATTTGCCGAGTAGGTAAGCTCAGGAGCTTGGCCATAGAGGATATAACCCTCTGTTGCCTGTCCTTCAGTTTTGGAAGTATCAAGAGCAGTACCATTTACAAATACATCGCTAAAGTAAGCAGTTCCACCCAGAACATCATAAACCGAGTTGAGGTTTGCAGCGTCGGTTGCTGAATAGCTTCTAACCTCGATGGATACATGAACTTTCTTTATAACAAACAGTCCATAAACAGTGACACTTTCGGTAATATTGCTGATGGTCAAACTCTTGTTTGCATCGTCTACAACATAGTCACCATTGGTTGATATCTTTGCACCATCAAAACTTGCTGTAGTGTACCAACCAATAAATTCATAACCTTCTGCTGGATTTGCAGTAAGTTTAGCCGAGCCACCATGAGATACACTTTGAACTCCGGTTACTGTACCGCCAGTAGCTGCTTGTTTAGGGTCATTATAGCTGGTTGCCGATGCTGCATTCTGGAAGTATGCAACGCCATTAACCTGATAACTATTTAGAGCGAAGAGCGCGTATAACTCTTCATCACTAGCCAATTTTTCATGGGTATATGATGCGTCGCCCGAAACAGCATTTGAGTTAAATTCTTGGTCGGTGTACCAACCAATAAAGGTGTAACCAGCCACTGCCGATGCAGTAAGCTTAACCTCAAAGCCTGCAAAGTATCCAGCCTCGTCGTATGCTTCAGGTTCAATAGCTACTGTTCCGCCCTTGTTGTCGGCTGCCTTTTGTGGATCAGCATCGTTGCTGTCACGGTAGTATGCACCATAAGTAAGTTTGTATCTTGCTGGGATAAACTTAGCATATACATCGATAGCTTCGGTGGCGGTTAGAGTTATTTTATTCTCAACAACTCCTTGAGTGAGTTTTGATTCAACTCCAAGGCCTTCGTCGCTGAACCAACCCTCAAAGGTATAGCCATCTAGTGCAGTAGCAACAAAGGTTATTTCTTGTCCGTAATAGATCTTACCATTTGTTGGGGTTTCTTCATGACCTTCTCCGTCAATGGTGATGTTACCACCAGTGGCATCCTTAATTTCTCCAAGCTCATGTGCCGAAGTTGCATCTTGTCCACGAACGGTGGCCTTGTAGGTGAGCTCACTAGGTATGAACTTTGCGTATGCAACAAGGCTTTCGTCGCTGACATATGCAGGACTGTCTTGATTGATGGTTATTTCTGCAGATTCTTCTAACTTGATTTCCTTAGTCGAACATTCTTCATCGCCGTACCAGCCAATAAATACATAACCTGTACCTGCAACTGCGTTAATGGTTACGGTCTGGCCATAGTAGTAATTTACCCCATCACCGGTAAGAGTTCCAATACTTGAATCTCCATCCAGAAGAGCACTATCGTAGCCATGAATGTCGTTTGCCTTAGAGTAACGAACTTTTAACTCTAGGGTGTAGGTCTTCATTTCGAATTTAGCATAGAGTTTGTTGTTTTCGGCAACTTTGCTATCAATATTATAGCTGTTACCGTCAATGCCGTCGGTAAATGAGTTGTCAGCAGCAAAGTTCTTGTACCAACCAACAAACCTATAACCAATTTTTGCAGTTGCGACAAGGGTTATTGCATAGCCAACGAAGTAACCAGTGTTGCCCTCGTCGGTCCACTTAATTTCTTTTATGCTTACCTCTCCACCAACACTCTCGTTGAACTTGTCTTGGTGCTCGTTTTCTACAAGGCTGTCTCCCATTGCAACAACTTCTATCTCATATGCCTTTTGGTCGAACCTTGCATAGATCTGTGTTGCTCCTAAAATGGTAGTTGTGTAGGTTTCAGAAGTCTCAAGTGCATCACCTGCGCAAGCACTTGAAGAGTACCAACCCTTGAAGATATAGCCGTCATTAGCCTTTGCGTGAAGAGTTAGCTGACTATTAACCGAGATAGAATATGTAACAGTTCCCTGGTAATTGTCAGTAGTGTCGCTAACGCCACCACCAGTGCCACCTTCGGCTGCTTCGCCAAGGGTGTTGACCGAAGAAGCCGAGCGATACATTGAGGTTACAGTCACATCAAATGCATTGAGCTCGAATATAGCATAGAGTGTTACAGTCTCGGTAACAAGGTATGCTCCATTGTCTAGGGTTACAAGGCTGTTGCCATCTTGGTCTTTGTAAAGTCCATTGAACTTATAGTCTTTTTGTGCACGAGGCTGGTTACCAATGTTGACTTTTGCGTTATAGTAAACATAACCTTGTGCTTGATCTTCTTGAACATCTTCGCCAGTTGCATCGCTGAACGAGGTCTTTAGATATGCTCGGTTGCCACTAGGAGCTTCTCCAATGAGGTCTTCTTTTGTAGCACTATCTGGACCATCTTTAAGCCTTACTACAATTGTTACCTGATAACGTTCAGCCTCGAACAAAGCATAAATGGTCTCGGTCTTTGTAACAGTGTATTGTACTTCGTCTGAAGTATTTTCTACGCCGTCAAGTGGGGTCTGGCAATCAGTGTCGGTGAACCAACCAACAAACTTATAGCCAGTCTTAGCCACTGCCTTAAGAGTTGCACTAAAGCCATAGAAGTAGCTGTCTGTTCCGGTAAGAGTGCCATATGTGCCATCAGCATCATCGATAGCGGTGTTTAGCTCGGTGGCAGACTTAGCTGTCTTAACCTTGCCGGCAAGAGTGATAGTTACCTGGCTTTGGTCAAAGGCTGCATAGACTGTGGTTTCGGTTCTATAGTTAGAAATTGTGTATGAATTGTTCTTATGGGTAGTAGAATCACCAATTGGCTTACTATTAAACCAACCAGCAAAGGTGTAGCCGGCATTTGCAGTTGCATTAAGATTGAGGTTCTTGCCGTAGTAGACTTCGGCCTCGTAAACCTTGCCGCCATCATGTATTTTTGACGTTCCATCAATTACAAAGCTTTGGATGAAGCCAAGACCACCTTTTAGAGCCTCGGTTTTTTCTTCTTCATTGTCGCTGTACTTCCACTCGCCAACTTCGTTGCCGCTTGCTGTGCGTGTGGCAGTTACAACAGTTATTTTAACCTTTGATTGAACAAACTTAGCAGTTACGCTCTTTTCCTTAGTTTCGGTTGTAAATTGATAAGTGTTGCCCGTTGCACCTGCATCAGCATCAAGCTTGTTGCCTTCGGCATCGTACCAACCCTCGAGTTCAAAGCCTTCGGCAGGGTTTGCAGTCAAGGTCAGGCTTTGACCGAAATAGTAGCTGCCAGCACCGCTGACTGTTCCGCCATCGGTGCCTGTGGCTTCTTCATTGAGTTCACTTGTCGATTTTGCCGATTGATACTTGGTTGTCACATCAACTTTATATTTTTGTGCGGTAAACAAGCCCCAAAGCTCAAGATCGCCAGTGAGTGTGAAGGTGTTTTCACTCTTTACATCGGTTGTGCAAGCTTGGTTTGTGAACCAACCAGTGAATAGATAACCATCAACAGCCGAAGTCGTTAAGGTTATGCTTTGGTTAGCATAGTATTTATGTTCCTCACCATCTTCATCAGGAAGTGCAACAGTACCACCCTCTGTTCCCTCAACAGGAGTCTTCTCAACATTGTCAAGGTCGGTGATCTTGGTGTACATTGCATGGATCTTGACATTATATTGCTTTTGAACGAACTTAGCAAATAGACTGACAGCTGCGGTCACTTGAACATTGATGATTTCACTCTTGTAATCATCTTCGCCTTCATACTGAGAAGTGCATTCTGCGTTTGTATACCAGCCGTCGAACATATAGTGTTCGTTGGCAGTAGCAGTCAATTTGCGAGTTTGACCATAGTAGGTGTCCTCGTTGCCGGTAACTGTTCCGCCAATAAATTCCTCATCAAGAGTTAGCTCGCCAAGGCTGTTATAGCTGGTGGCAGTTTGAGTGTAAACTTGAACATTTACCGTGAACATTTGAGCGGTATAGAGAACATATAGGTTCTTAACCGTGTCTGAAATTACACCATCGTCTACCTTATTTTCTTCAGTGCAGGTTTCTGCAGTGTGGTAGGTTATTACGGTGTGTTCCTCTTCAGGTGCTGTAACAGTGATAGTTGTTCCATAGAGGATATAACCAGAGGTTTGGCCAGCCTCGCTGGTTTCTTCATCGTTAGCACCATTGTTTTTAAGAACAACAGGCAAGGTTGCTTTGCTTGGGTCGTCCTTGGTTATGTCGGCAAGCTCGCCGGCAATGTCGCCAGCATTTCTATGGTAGCTTTCAACACTGACAGCAACACGCTCTATTACAAATAATGCGTAGATTGTGTAGGTGTCGCCATCATTTTCGCAGGCTGGCATAGTGAGAATGTTGCCCTCTTTTACAGCATCTGCAGGACTCTTGCAAGCCTGGTCGGTGAACCAACCAACAAATACATAGTGCTCGGCGTTGCTAGCTGAAAGTGAAACTTCGGTGTTAAACTTAGCCTCTCCGTCACCAGTTGCCGTACCACCGGTAGTGCCCTCGGTTGGGTCACTTAGATGTGCGGCATCTTGTGCACTTCTAAACATTTCCTTAATTTCAACGGTGTAGGTGTCAATTTCGAACAGAGCATAAATTCTAACATCATTTGGCTCCATGTCAAACTGCTTAGAGGTCAAATTATTACCTTCTTCAAAGTATGCCTCCTCGCAGGCTTCGTTTTTATAGTAGCCAACGAAGTGGTAACCGCTTGCAGCCTCAGCTGTCAGGGTAACCTGATCTTTGGTGTATGTTGCCTGAGATTTATCGGCACTTGCACTACCACCAACACTACCACTGACAAGCCTTCCGCTTGCATCTTTGTAGTAGTTAATTACAGTTACATTATATTGCCCCTCGGTCCAATGAGCGGTAAGAGTAACCTCCCCTTCTCCGTGAACTTTGTCGCCTGATTGAATGGCGTCTGCTTCAAGAAGGTACCAGCCTTGGAAAATGTAACCCTTTCTAGATGGAGTTGGAAGCTTGCCATACTGGTCGTCGTAGTTATAGGTCTTTGTGGCAGTCTTGTCCTCTCCAGCAACAAAGCCGTATTGGTCAAGACCAGTCCAATCGGCTGGCTCATTGTCGGCATCTGGTGCCGAAAGTTTAACAACCACTTTATTAGCTGCCCAAATAGCAACTAGGGTGATGTTTGTGCTTTTATAAGGAGCAGGGATCTTAGCCTTAACTGCAAACTGAGCACCACTAAGAGTTATTTCTTCGGCCTTGATAATAATCTCGTCATGATCTTTTAGTGCCCATCCGGCAAAGGTATAACCAGTCTTGGTGAAGCCATCAGCTGAAAGGGTGACGCTTTCGTCCTCGTATTTAATGGTCGTCTCGCTGACAGTACCATCGGCTCCCTCACCTGCCTCGAAGCTTACTTGATACTCATAGCTTGTCCATTGAGCAGTAAGAGTAACAACTTGGTCGGCAGTTGTGGTAAGGTTTTCAATTAGAGTATCGTCATCTTTGTAGGTCTTTTCACCAAATTGCCAGCCGGCAAATTCATAACCATTGCGTGTTATGCTTGAAACAATATTTTTTAGGTCATACTTTGTGTCGTAGTATGCTTCAAATGGGTTGACAGCCATGTCAGCAAGGTCTAAGTTTCCGCCATTTTCATCGAGCTTAACCTTGTATTTGATTGCATCATAAACAGCATATAGAGTTAGGGTAGCTCGGTCATCGAGAGTATCTTCAATTGTATACGAGTCTGAGCCTATAGACTGTGCAAAGTCTTCGTCTTTGAACCATTTAACAGTGTAACCCGCAACCTCTGGCGCATTAAGAGTTAACGGCGTGTTGAATTTATAATATCCTTCAACATTTTCACCCTCTATTGATGCTTCTTGCTTGTTCTCTTGTTGCTTTACGCCATTAATTCGAGTTACAGTTACAACTTCAACTTTGTAACTGTTAATTTCGAATTTGGCTTTTAAGGTATAGGTCGAGTCGTTAGTTTCAAGAGCAGGCATTGTGCTAGTGTAGTTAGCACCTGCACTTTCAAGCTTTTGATCTCCTTCTTCGGTCACAACATACCAACCTTCGAAGTGGTATCCTCCGTCAGCAACAGCATGAACAGTGAACCTGTCTTCAAAGCTTAGACTAGACTTGGTGGTCTCGCTATCCTTGTCACCAATATAAGCCTTTCCGTGACCACTCTCATCTACAACCACTGTCAAAGTGTATCCGCTGTGCTTGGTCCAAGAAGCGGTCAGTGTTACAGTAACACCATCTTGTTCGGTAAGTCCACCTAACTCGTGGTCTAGACCGTATGGTTCATGTCCTTCTTGTAGATAGAAGTTTGCAAAGTCATAACCTTCGCGGGTAGGCTCACCAACAACCTCGCTAATTTTCTTGGTTGAAGTGTATGCAACATTATACTCGGTCTTTGAGTCGCTTGATCCATCAAACTTACCGCCGTTAGTTTCAAACACTACGGTGTAGGTGTTAACTCTAAATACGCTGTAAAGAGTTATCTCTATAACGCCTTGGTTTGCCTCGGTTTTTTCGGCCTTTGTGGCAAGATCCTTGACGTTATATTGCTTATTAAGATCATAGTCTTTTTCTTCGGCTCCCTTTGTGAGACTAAAGCCAATAAGGGTATAACCGGTCTTAGTAAACGATGAAAGTGCTGGGGTCATAAAGGTATCGCTGAACTTAACATTGTCGCGAACAACTTCATCTCCAGTGGTATCTTCGTCGCCCTTTACAAATTTAATTGTATATTGGTTAGCTGTCCAACGAGCGTAGTAGGTTTTGCCCTCAGTGAATGACCAAACTGTGTCGTGATCTATTGGCTCGCCACGAGTAGGGTCGCTGTACCAACCAACAAAGCTGTATCCAGCACGAGTAGGGGTTGGAAGTGATTGTCCCTCTGTGATAGTCGTATCAAATTTTACTTGCTTTGTGGCGGTCTTTTCTTCCGAACCAGTAAAGCCGTTTAAGTTGTCCCAATCTTTAGAACTCTTGTCTGCCTCGGTGGCCGAAAGAGTTAAGGTAACTTCTTTTGCTTCAAAGCTTGCCTCATAAATCTTTTCTTCGGCAGCCATGTTAAGGGTTATAGCATTTGAAACCACGCCTTCTGTCTGCTGACTCTCACCAACATACCAGCCCTTGAAGGTATAGCCGTCTTTTGTGGTGTAGGTCAGTGTTATGGTGTTGACGGTGTAAGTCTTTTCAGCATAATTGTAGGTTGCATACTCAACCGTCTTGTTCGTTACATTTTCGGTTGGTTGGTCATTTATTTGAGTAAGGTATGCAGTAACGCCATCAACTACCTCTTTTCCGTTGTCGAACCTTGTCTTAACAGTGACACTATATTTATCACTTGTCCAGTGAGCGTACAGATGAATGGTTGCCTCGTTGTTGTTGGTCACACCGGCATCAGCGATAAGCTCGTTGACATCAACCTGTGTACCAGCGGCATACTTGAGGTTAGGCGAAGTTGCTTCTAGCTTCCATCCCGAAAGTACAAGGCCGGTGATTGTGTAGGTATCTGCATTCTTAAATGTATACTTGTTGGTTGCATCTGGGTCATAGGCGAGTTTTTGATCGTCATTCTTGTCGACATTGTCGACCTCTAGACCTTCATTTGAGTTATTGAAATGATAAGTTACAGTGAATTGGTTGATAACCCAAACAGCGTTGAGCACTAGCTCCCCTTCGTCGTTTGATGCGTCGGTCATTTCATACGCTTCAGCAATATCTTTAACCTTTATGACAGATTCAAGAGCTGCATCCTTGCTCTCATTGCCATAAGTGAACTTGGTAAGAGTTCTACCCGTTAGGGTAAACATTGATGTTGCGGTAGGAATGGTTATTGAGCCGTCATAGTTGGTTGAAATTTCGGTTTGACCCTTTGTTTCAACTTGACCATCATATCCCGAAACGAACTTAACAGTATAATTGATTGGACGCCATCTAACAGTAAATTCTACATCTGCAAGTTTTACAGTTTCTTCATTTACAACTGATTGTCCACCTTTTAGCCATTCTACAAAGACATATCCCGCCTTCTTATTGGCTTCAATATCCTTTAGTACTTGTGCTAAAGTTGCACCATAATAGATAGTCTTTGAATCATGGACTTCTGTTCCATCACTATCTTTAAAGGTTGCTGTGTGTGTTATAAGTTTTGTGAAAATGTCAATAGTTCTTGTAGTATCAGGATCGAAATTTTCAATAGTGTAGTCTTTATCAACTGTTGACCCTGGAACATATGCTTCCAATATTACTTGTGTTAATTCAAGCTTTGTGTGAGCGTCTACAACCTTTTTAACTTCTTTGAGTGTATAGTATTGTTTATCATCATCGGTTGTTCCAGATGAAAGTGGCTCTCCTTTTTCGTCTAGCTTTTGAATATAGAATCTTAAAGTAACTTCAGCATTACCATCTGCCCAGAATGCTTCAAGAACAATGTCAAGTTCATGGGTATTGTCTTCATCAACCTTAGAAGCTTCTTCGATGACTTTAGAAACTGTAGCGTCAAGGTCAATTCTTTCACCATTTAATAACCAATATTCAACCTTCTTGCCTCTAACACTTAAAGTGTTTTGATTTAGGACTGTTGGATCGCCATATACAACACCTTTATGATCTTTAGGTGCTTCACCTTCCTTATCTTCTTCAGTCGGCTCATTCATTTCAAAAGTAATATTAGCCGTCTGGCGTTCGTAGGTAAAGATAAATTTGGTGGTTCCGTCAGCTTCGATCTTTTGAGTTTTCTCAGTTTGGTCATCAGCAACATAGAAACCATTGAATTTCTTGGCTGTAACTGTCTTATCTTGATCGGCAGTACCGTCATACTTTATATCCTGTTCAACGTCATAGTCTTCTTCATTATATTTCTTGAGTTTGTACTCAATGGTATATTTAATGTCGTTTCTAGCTTCCCACTCAGCTTTAAGTTCAATGTCGGTGGTTGCGGTATACTTATTGCCGCCATCTTCTCGCTCACAAGGAGTTCCGTTAGCATTATAATATTGAACATTGTCAAGGAAGTACCCTTTGAAGGTATAACCGGTCTTTGTAGGAACTTTGATATTAGGAAGAACGGTATTATAGTTTACTGTCTTGCTCTCGTCTCCGCCCTGTCCACCATTTTGGTCAAGGGTAAGGGTGTAGGCATGAACAGACCAAATTGCATAGAGGGTAACCTCGCCTGATCTTACTTCTTTAAACAGCTCATTTACCTGCTCTTTTGTAAGTTCGTCTTTATATTTACCATCACTTGCCAAGTTGCTGATTGCATATCCCTTGAAGTCATGCCCAGCCAGCTCGAAGATGGCTTCGAGTTTGCCAGTGCTGTCATAGGTCAAAGTTACGCTCTTGTCAGTGTCGGTTTTTCCTTCTATTAAAGATCCGCCGTTTTCATTAAGTTTAACAGTGAACTCAATGGCAGTTGCCTTGGCTGTTAAGGTAAGAGCTTCAGCTCCGAACTTATCAATGACATAAGTTGCAGCTTTATTGAGCTTTTCACCATCTTTATACCAATCGTCGAATTTGTAACCTTCAGAAAGCTCAGCAACCAAGGTTACTTTTTCTTCGAACTTGACAGTATAAATATTTGAAGAGTCAGCCTTTAGTTCTCCGCCTGTAACAGTAACATTTTTTACACCATTCTCCTTGTCAACAGTGAGTTCATAGGTGTTTCTTGTGTAGTAAAGCTTGAGCACAAGGTCGCCATTTGGTGTGATTGTTTCACTCTTAACCTCGCCTTCTGCCTCTGCACTATATGTAAAGCCCAAAAATTCGTCGGTACTGTCTTTAGGGGTAGCGGTTGCCAACTCGCCAGTTGTTCCACTTCCACTCTCGGTAACAACCAAATCTTCAGGATAATCACCCTTTAAGCTCTGACGATAGTGCTTAATGGTGTAATGAGTACCCTCGTTTGGAGCATAGTGGGCATAGAGAGTAATTGACGACTTGTTGTCATATGGAGACTTTAGTAGCTCCTTTACAATTTCCTCAACGTTAACCGAAGCCTGAAGATCATACTTCTTTTCTTCGCCTTGCCTAATCGACCAGCCGTCAATATGATAGCCAGTGCGTGTAAAATTGCCGGCATCTGGAAGAGTGATACTTCCAGTGTATGTTCCGGTTAATGGATCGCAGCTTCCCTCACCTTCGCCATTATCGAAAACAAAGGTGTAGCTGTTTTCATCCCACTGAGCTGTCAATACAAGTTCCTCGGCAGGCATCTTTACCTGTCCGCCGTCTTTTACAGTGGCACCATCACCATAACTCCATTGTTTGAAGGTGTAACCATCTTTGGTGAATCCACCTTGTTCGCCACGAATAGCCTCTATGGTTTTAAGAGTCAATAGAACGCCAACATAATATTGGGTTTGGCTAGAATAATCATTGCCTTGCCCGTCATTGTAGGTAACATTAAATTGACTTCTTGTGTAGTAAATAGTTAAAACAAGCTTTCCGTCAGCGGTAATTCGGCCTTTATGGCTGTCCGCTGTCTTTTCTGCATCGTAGATATAACCAAGCTTGGTGAAGCCATTTGTTGTATAGAATTGAGATTCAGTCAATGCATCAACTTCGGTGCCAGTGTCACCAGTCAATGCTTCATCTCTAAACTTAGTGTAGCCCGTTCCAAGTGCGTTCTCTGTTGGACCAGCTAGGTCACGAACATAATGCTGAATTGTGTAGCTAATGCCATGGTCGGCAATCCAGTAAGCGTAAAGTGTTACTGGCTTACCATTATCTCCGCTCTCATTTGCTTCGTAGAGTTGGTTATAGGTATTTGCACCTGGTTCAAAGTCTTTCAAGCCGTCTGCTGTGCGTGACCAACCACCAAAGGTGTAGCCTGAACGAGTGTAAGTCGAAGTTTTAAGAGTGTTGTCACGGCCATAAGCAAAGGTAGACGAGATCATTGTTCCGGCGTCAGACTTGTTGCCATTGTAGGTTACAACAAACCTGTGAGCTTCCCAAATTGCGTAAACGGTAACTGGGTTTTTGCCGTCATCTGAAAGAGCATTGCCGACCGATTCTCCCTTGGTCCACTCGGCTGATGTACTGCTAGAGTTTTTAGACCAGCCAAGGAAGTTGTAGCCAGTGCGGGTGAACTCCTGCTCAAGCATGGTGTTAGTGCCGTCATAGGTAAATTGCTTGTTCTGCTTTTGACTCTCGCCGCCATCATAGTTGGCGTCGAAGGTTACTTGATACACATTAGCCTTCCAAACTGCATAGAGAGTAAGGCTGTTTTCGCCAGCAACATATTGAGAATAGAGCTGGTCATTAACAGTCAGCCCCTCGGTGTAAGTTGGGCTGTCAGTTTTACCTTCGTCTGTATCCCAACCAACAAGGGTATAACCACGGCGGGTCACTTGGTCTTTGCTTGGTAGTGTGTTTTCTTCACCCATCGTGAAGGTTACAATGCTGTTTTGACCACCTTGATAGTTAGCATCGAAAGTTACTTGGTAGTTTACAGCCTTCCAAACAGCGTATAGAGTGATGTCTAGATCTTTTACATTTTCGGTGGCTCGAGCTACATCGCTCATGTTAACAACACGGGTTGGAAGCACAATGATGTCGTTCGCAAGTGCCTTTTCAACTGATACTGCAAAGCCGTCAAGAGTGTAGCCTTCTTTTGTGAAGTCTTTTTCGCTAGGTGCTTCGAGTGTTTCATTAAATTTAACCGTTTTTGTGATGGTTTCACCAACTTGCTGTCCACCATTTGCATCAAAGGTTACGTTATAAATATATGGATTAGCCTTTGCATTAAGTGTGGTGTTGGCATTTGGCATCTTGAAATTATCGCCATCGACCTTAGTCTCATCGCCATAGTAGAACCCGTCGAGGTCAAAGCCCTCGGCCAAAGTGTGTGTTATGGTTATTTTTGCATCAAAGGCAACACCATAATAGACATTGCCGTCATGCTGCCCCTTGAAGTCGTCAATAACAATTTCTAGGCTTTGGAATCCGTCAGTTCTAACAATGGTCAAGGTGTAGGTGTCACGGGTGTAGTATACCCATACTTCGGTAGCCTTGCCTGTTCCCTCACCATAGATGATGCCATTGTTAGAAGCCTTGGTTGAAGCATAGGTAAAGCCATCAAAGGTCTTTGCCTTCAACTCATCAAAGTTAACAAGGGTATCGGTAGTCCCTCTCTTGGTTTCAGTGTGTGGATGCTCTTCGGCATCGTCTGCTTCATAGTTGCCATCTAGCTGTTGAAGCATATAGTAAACTGTGTATTGAGATTCACTTGCAGTCCAGTGAGCATAAAGAGTGACTTGTGGATAACTGTCTGCCCACTCAGTTAGGAAGTTAGAATTGTCATCAACCTGTGTTCCACCTGTGGTAGATGTGAACCAGCCAACAAAGTCATAACCATTTTTGGTTACTGTTGGAAGTTTTCCAACACTTCCTTCGAAAATGATGTCTTCAATATCAGCATGGTCGCCGCTAGAATGACCGGTCTTGCCTGCCTCATTTAGTTCGAAGTGAAGAGTATAAGTAAGTCTCTTGTAGTAAACTTTAAGCTCGGTATCTCCGTTGGCCGAAATTGTGCCTTTATTTTGATTAGCTGTCTTTTCCTCGTCGAACTCAAAGCCCTTGACTGTGGTCATTGGAGCTGTTACCTCAGCCCCGGTTTCACCATGATATTGTTCAGGGTCACCTTTGGTTTCATAATGATCGCCACCTTCAACAGTTTGGAAGTAGCGAACAACAAAGTACGAAGTACCAGACTCAGCATCCCATACGCAGTAAATTTTTACTATTTCGCCTTTCTCGGTTGCAAGGTTCTTTATGGTGCTGCCGATAGTATAGGCAATTTGATTAGCATCAGCATTTTCTTGGCTTGTTGCCCAACCTTTTAAGGTGTAGCCATTACGCTTAAAGGCTTCCTCGCCATCATTAAGTGTGTACTCTTGATCATAGGTCAGCTGAAGAGTGACCTTCTGTGTCTTTTCAAGCAACTGAGCATTAGGGAAGTTTGCATAAACATCTACAGAATAGGTGATAGCCTCCCAAATTGCGTACAGTGTGACAGTGCCATTTTCGGCATGCGTATACAAGAGGTTTACCTCTTCTTGGCTGAGACGCTTTTCACTAGCATAGGCGTTTTCACCACTTGTTTTGTCTGTCGACCATCCTTTAAAGGTGTAGCCAACAAGAGAATAGTTGTTGACTGCAAGATTGCCAGCAGTGTCGTAAGTCAAGAATGTTTCAGCAACTTGACCAGAAACTTGGCCGAGGGTGGTCTCTGGTTTGTTTGAATCATATTTAACCGTAAATCTAACAGCTTGCCAAACAGGAACAAGCTCTAGAGTGTAGTCAGGCATCTGTATCTGCTGACCAAGGTCAAATGTTTCATCATCATGATCCTTTCTTTGCCACTTGATTAGAGTAAATCCATTGTTGACAAACTCAACTTGCTCTGCAGTATATAGATTGACTGAGGTGTCAAATGCAAATTCTTGTTGCCCATCAACCTCATGTTCAACTGTTTGTCCGTTGAAGGTATAGGTAATGGCGTGTTTGTTAGTCTGCCAGTATGCAAATAGCTCTATAGCGCAACTTGCATATGGTGATTCAACACCCTTGGCAGTAAGTAGCTCACTTCCAAGCTTTAATAAAGACTCAGTGCCAAGCACTTTATAGATTGGCTCTCCTACCTTTGAGCTTTCAAAGTCAAAGCCAAGAACGGTATAACCAGTTCTAGATAGGAATTTAGCAATATTAGTAAGATCAATAGAGTCTGTATAGGTGATTACTATTTGACCATCTATAAATTGATATTGCTGGCTAAGAGTTGAGTCTATTGTGGCACCATCGGCATTTGGCCTGATGATAACAGTGTACTTGTTTGCTTCAAAGTTGGCCTCAAGCTCGTAGTTCTTCTCAATCACAAATCTTTCTGGCATTTGTGCCTTGCTTTCACGATCACTCCAGAATGTAAAGCTGAAATAATCTTTAGTTGGAGTTGTCACTCCCGAAATATCGGCTGTCTGACCATAGTAGTAGTCGTCTACCTTCTCACCAAATTCATCTTCCCCATTATAGAAGGTTATAATCATTTGGTTACGATCATATTTAAGGGTAATAACTGTTCCAGGCACATTCTTTACTTGTTGATAATCTTGAGTGTCAGATACAAGAGTGAAGCCATTAATTAATTGAGGTTCAATAGTTACAAGGCTATCGGTAGCCGCCGTCAATGTTTCACTGTATGCACTATAAATGTCATAACCGTCACGGGTTAAGTTTTGAAGTAAATATTCAACTTTGTATTCAATTACATCAACCGTCCACATTGCATAGAGCTTATCTACGCTTGTGTCGGTGTAGTCCTCGTCGGCACGGACAGGATGTGTGCCTTCGGCATCGGTTGCCCAACCGATGTGTTTGTAGCCATATCTTTCAAGTGTAGGGAACTCTTCAAGCAGATATGGAGCTTCATAGATGGCCACAAAGCTATTCAGGTGTTCAGGAGTTACAACATTGTAATCCCCTTTTTTGATATTGTAGTCGTATGCAACGGTCACACGCATTCTCTTATAATATATCTTGAGCACGGTTGAACCATTTCCGTTAACTACACCGGTTGCACCAGTGTTTTCATCGGCACCAGTTTTTTCGACATCGTACTCAAAGCCACCAAGTTTAGCCTTCCACTCACCATTTGCTTCAACATCGGCTTTAGTGAATGTTACGTTTTCACCAGTTGTACCTTCTTTTACTTCAGACAAGTCAGCTTCGTTCTTGTAGTAGGTCTGCTTGCCCTCACCAAGCTCCTCAAAGTATACTTCTACCGTATATTTTGTTGAAGATTCGGTGCCCCAAATGGTATATAAGTCTTGAGAGCCATTCTTTTCCGCATGCTGCAACAGCCAGTTGTTCAGTTCAGCAGCTGTGGCTAAAATTTCCGAAGGCTCTTCTCGAGTGGTTGCCCAGCCTTGGCAATAATATCCAGGGTTAGTGTAGGTGTTGGTTAGAGTTGATTGACCGTAAATCCAAGTAAGCGTATGGAAGGTAGGGTCTTCCTTGCTTGTGTTTTGATAGATGTTTACAGTATATTGATATGCCTTCCAAACAGCATAGAGAGTTACAGTGTCCTCATGCTTGTCGGTAAGAGCACTATTGATTGTGATGCTATCTCCATCAGTATAGGTGTAGATGGCAACATTTTTGTTGTCTTCACGAGCCCAACCAACAAGTTCATGTCCAGTGAACTCGAATTTGTTCTCGCCAATAGTTACAGGCTGCCCATAGGTAGCTTCAATGCTTTCCATTGAGCCCGAAACTTCGCCGTTTGAGTTAGGGTCAAATACAATGGTATAGGTGTTAACTTCCCATTGAGCATACATGTCAACATTGCCGTTGTTTTCAGCGGTAAGGTTTTCAACCTCTTCTTGGTCGGCATAAAGACGCTCTTCAAAAGTTCCTTCACTTGTCTTTATCTTCCAGCCTGTGAAGTGGTAGCCAATTTTTGCAAAGCCGTTAATATTTAGTTTGGCCTTTACGCCATAGATCATGTTTGAAGCAGTTGTTGAGCCGGTAACACCACCTTCCTCACCTGCATAATAGGTGACAGTGTAGGTGTTTGCATCCCAAACAACATACAAATTAATCACATCATCTTTGACGAATTTTTCATAATTTTCGCCAGTAATAGCTATTGTAGCTTGGTCGGTATATCTCTCTGCACCTTCGGCATAGTTTTCTACATTGGACCATGCACCGAAGTGATAACCCACAAGCTGATAGCCATTTTGACTAAGGCTTCCGGCAGCATCAAATGTCAGCGTGCTGTTTTGCATCTCTCCAGTTGCATCGTTATTATTCTTATTATATATTACATTGTATGTCTTAGCTTTCCATATTGCATAAAGAGTTACATTCAGGCTTTCAACACCAACGTTAGATACATCAACTGCTGAGTTTACTTCAACTTTTGTGCCATGCCCATCGGCCTTGGTGTTCCATTCAACAAAATCATAACCAAGACGAGTGAGCTGTGGCAATGTATATTGTTGACCAAATTTGAGCGATACAGGAGATAGACTGCTGCCTTCAGTAGCAGCTGCTCTTGTTGATCCAGTCAAATCGTTAACATCAAAATTGACGTTGTATACATTGCGGTCGAAGCATATTTTTATAACTGTTGTACCGTCACCATTGACACGAGTACCAATATTGCTCTCTTGATCATTATAAGTAAAGCCAGGTACGGTTTGGACAGTATAGTTAAATATTGAGTCGGCATAAGCCTTGCCAGTTATCTTGTGAGATAGCCCTTCAGGCAGATATTTTTCACCTTCACCGGTGTAGTTCAAAACTTCAAAGTAGTAGTCAAGGACATAGTCTACTTCTAGTGCTTGCCAATTTGCTTGCAAGGTCAGTTCGCCGCTAATTTTGTAATTATCGTTGGCCGAAACTTGTTCACCGGTTGAAGTGAACCAACCCTTAAAGTCATAACCACTACGAGTAGGTACAGGAAGGCTGTTTATATCGGCACCATATTTAAAGTTGATATAATATCCGTCGTCATCATTTTGGATCTGATGTCCTGCAATTACATCTTCAGTGAATTTTGGCATAGTAACCGAAACTGATTGGTCATAGCCAAGGTCGAATCTTACTTTGTAGGTATTACGCTTGTAGTATAGTTTTAAAAGGTTCTCGCCTTCTCTTGGCTCGGCCACAATAACAATCTCGGTAATGCTGCCTGCGACATCTGGGTCAAACGTGAAACCGGTGATTTCATCATGGTTATTTTTCATGTCCACTTTTGTTTTAACAGGTTCAAGTCCAGTTTTGGTGGTGTAAAGCTCATACTGGTCACTTTGCTCGAGCTTTTCAATATAATACTGAATAGTATACTCGATATTTTCACCTTTTTTCCACTTTGTGGTGATAACAAGGTTTTGCTCCATGCCCTTTTCCATGACTTGGTTTTCAATCTTTGTTCCGTCAGGCATATAGTAGCCTTCAAGGCTGTAACCTCGAGCAATACGATGACCAGGGTAGTCTTGTGGCAAATAGTCGATAATCTTATAGCCAAGAGGAACTTCGGCCCCGACAGTTGCATATTCGAGGTAACTAGAATCAATTTCCCCTTGCGTTGGGCCTTCATCAGTATAGAAGTTAACAGCCACAATAACCGATCCAAGCTCGGCCGACCCATTGTATGTGTGACGCAGAGAATATGCCCCTCGGACATAGTTAAAGGTCTTATAGACGATGGTTTCCTCTTTGCCTGAATAAGGAGTTACAGCCAAAGGTCCAACAACATCTAGGCTTTGGACACTATCATTTTCTCCAAAGGCTTTTGAACCAATGGCAGTTACTTTGCTGTTTTCGCCAAAGTCAAGATATTTTAGATTGGTGTAGCTTTGGAAAGCCCTATCGTCAATGGCGGTAAAGTTTTCACTTATATATAGCTTAGTAATCTTTTCATATTCGAACAGGTCGGCAAACTCCTTTTTCAAGGTGTTAAACGAAACCGATCCCGACTCGTTGTTTATTTTTAATGTCTGCTCGTTCTCATTATCCGAAACCATATAAATTTTGAAACGGTTTGAACGTGTCGACGAAATGGCACTCACGTCTATAGCCGTGCCATCCCCCATGGTGAGAGTGGCAAGTGCGGTAAACGAAATGAACGACTTTGGGCCAATAGTGTCTATCTTCGAATCAAGCACAATATTACGAAGGGTTGCACTAAGGGCATTGAACTTGTTCATGAAATCTTCGGTGAGTGTATTTTCAACATGATAAATGGTAAGAGTGGTGATGTTTGTGTTGGCAAGGGCGTTGCGATCAACAACCAGATTGGAATAGTTATATACAGTGAGGTTTGTGATTGAGTCGAGATTGTCAAATGAGCCATATCCAACATCGACACCTTGCTGAACTTCAAGGTCGGTAACGTTGTCAGAAACAGAGCCAAGCGTTCCGGTTGTAAGCGGAGAGCTAGCACCTTCAATAACAAGCTTGGTCAAATAGTCAGCACCTTCAAGCGCACCATTGGCAAATTTGAGCACCGATGCGTCTTTGATGTTGAGCTGCTTTAACCCTGTTCCGGCAAAAGCCCTGTTGCCAACCTGCTCGACACTGGCTGGAATTTCCAGGTCAACCAGGCTTTCGCATCCGTTAAAGACCGATGCTCCAATGCTCTCTACGCCTTCCTGGATGGTGACTTTGGTAATCTGTTTATCAAAGTCCCTCTTGTCGGCATCAAAGGCATTTGGCAAAATGGCCCTTACTGGCTTGTCATTGTGGGTATTTGGAACGGTGACAACTGTGTCGTCTCCAATATACCTGACAATGTCATACACCTTTGCCTGCACATCGTAGCGGTAAATGAAATCGCCGTAGGTCTCCTCGGTATAGTTGTTTTTTCTTGGACGTGTAAAAATGATAATCGGGGTGATTATCGCTCCAAGGAAGAAAAGAATGCTCAAAATCAGCAAGATGATTCTGGCTGTTCGCTTCTTATCCTTCTCCTTGTCCTCTTGTTTGGCTTGCACGTCGTTTTGTTTTGGTTTTGTGTTCTCGCTCATGTTACTCACCTTTTTTATTAGTTTTTCGCCAGTATTTAAATTTATTTATATTTGGCAATGCGAATTTTGTCGAAACTTTCACCTTTTTTAAGGTAAAAAACACGCAAAAACCGCAAAAATTGTCGTAAAATCTCAAAATTTTACAACATTTTTGCAATCGCAAAGCCCGTTTTGAGGTTTTTTTAAGGGTATTTTCAAACTCCTCAAAACATCGACAAATACTGGCATATTTCAGCCTACAAACATACTACCATTTTCGCCAAAATTAGTCAAACGTTTTAGGGGGTATTTAAATTTATTTTAAAAATAAATTAAGCCCATCAAGATGGGCTTAACTAGGGCATTTTTACCCTACGGGGGTTGAGGCTTTATGGGTGGGGAGTGGTATGGCATTTTTTGGCCTTGTTTTTGGCATTAAAAAATGGCGGCTATCCAACCAAAATTACTCGCTTTGTTGGCAGGTATGTATTCTCTCTTAGCTGCTTGGTTTTTACTAAAACTCCCTTGTCGTAATACTCTAGCCAGCCGATAGCCTTGTAACCTGGCTTGCCGGCATTTATTATCACACTTTCACCCTCGCATGGCTTCTCTTTGCCAAAGAGAGCAAAGTCAGTGGTCGTAACTGTGTCAATTTGTAATAAATCATCGGTTTTTTTATTCTTTCTTACAATTTCATAATTTTTTTTGCATCCGTAGATGTTGACTGTGCAGCTGTCATCGTCGGCTCTTGTGCAGATGTATATATCCTGTCCCGTGGTGTTTTTTATCTTCAAATCACTCGACCCGCCACTGACCATGGCGTCAAAGCATGGGTCAATATAAGAGACGGGCAGGCTGTGCGGATGCACCTCTTCAATCTCTAGGTCGGCAAGTATGGCAGCGTTATAAACTGTGGTGCTGGCCTGGCACACTCCCCCACCAAACTCCTCGACAAACACGCCGTTTTTAATAATCTTGGCCTTTTTATAGCCACGCTGCTCGTTCCTTTGGCCAGTGGCCTCGTTGAAGCTTAGAACCTGACCGTTGCAAAGCTTGACTCCATCCAGGCTTTTTAGAGCTAGCCTTATGTTATTCTTTCTTTCGGGGCTAGAGCTTGAATAGTTGGTAGAAAAGCTGGAGCGGAGAAAGGAGACCTTTTTAAGTTCTCCTATATTTATATTATAATGTATGGGCCTGGTCACTATATCTATAATATATGGTGCTCCTGCATCCAGACTTTTATATAGTCTTTCATACATAGCGGCCTTGTCTAACTCACTGCCGCACTGTCCATCCACCAGCTTTATCTTTCCGGTGTTCTCTATCCTTATTATATATGGCTCTTTTGCTGGGGTATAGACCTTATTCTCCAGTCTTTGAAAGCCGCTCTCAACCTCGGGGAAGGCGTAGCTCATGGCTTTTTCGAGACTCAGTCCCACGCTAAGGCCAAAGTCCACCACCTCTTTTCTTGCCTTTGCCGGCCTTGCGGAAATCTTTGCACGAATTTTTGAGAGTTTTTGGCTGTTTTTTAGATATTCTCTCATTCCGTCGTATTGCAGCACAAGCTCGCTATCCTTCTCGGCTACATTTTGGCTTACCGAAATTTTGGTGTAATTAAAATTGTTTTCACAAAGTTGCCTTGCAGGCTCGGCCACGGCCACGTTTGAAAAAGAAAAGGCCTTCACGGGCATAGCCGAGAAAGCCATAATGATTAAAAGAGCACAAAAAGCCTTTTTCATACTCTTATTATGTCGAGTTTTGGCGAATTTTATGCTTTTTAGTCTTCTCCTGCAGGCAAACTATCCCCTCTATCCTTTCTAAAAAAGCCAAAACGGGCAATCAAGAACACCGATACTGTAAAGCATACGCCAGTTAAAACATAAAATAAAGCTGTCATTTTTTACCTCACATATTCATTTCGTGGTTTTTTCAATAATTTCTCGGCCTCGGCAAGCAGTTTTTGCTCCTGGTTTAGGCCAGGATTGTCTATACATTTGTACAAAAGTCTATTGAGCAGTGCCCCAGTGCGGTTGACTTTGAGCTCAGGGAAAGTTTCGATTAGCTTATCCCCTTTAATATTCAGCTCAGCAAGGGTCAATGGTGTGTGATCTTGCTTCATCCTTGCCCACACTCTTTTGAGCATTCCAGCACTGAAGGATGCCGAGCGATGGCCGCTTTTGTCAAGGGCTATGGCGTTTTTAAGCTCAATTACCAGGTCGACCACATCGTGGTTTTCAGCAATAAAGTGGCGAATGTTTTTCCTGGTTTCAAGGCCATGCTTGTTAAAGTCCACGCAGCTAACCACCTTTTTAACTCGTTCAACCACAGCCTTTGGAAAGCAAAGGCCGTTCATGCCGAGGTTGTTTTCAATAATTACAGGGGCATACTCCTCATTTCCATGGAAATTGCCGTATTCAAGTAAGGCTTTAGCCTTGCCCACATCGTGCAATAGCGCCGAAAGACGCACATTTGGCGATGACATGGCAAACACATTTACTACGTGTTCGTACAAAAACTTGCCCCTATCCTCAATAATATTGCTATCCTTTATCCAGTCGAGGGCGGGAAGAATATACTTTAGTGCACCAAGGTCGGCAAGCATATTTATGCCCCTTGCATGTGCAAAGCGTATGTCGGGCAAAAATGGATATTTGGTGTCGGCAAGAACAATCTCGCTAAACTCCTCTCTCTTGCGGGTGCTAGAAACATTTTTTAACTTTTCAACATTCTTCTTAGCCTCTTGATAGGTCTCATCGTCTATGTCAAAACCAAGGGTGCAGGCAAAGCGTACCATCCTCAAAATTCGCTCGCCATCACCATAAAACACCTCTTTTGGCGACATTGTAGTGCGAATAATGCGTTTTTTGATGTCTTCCATGCCGTCCAGCGGGTCAACAATTTCTTCTTCTAAAATGTCGTAGTAAACGGCGTTACATCTAAAGTCTCGCCTGAGAGCATCTTGGTTTATGTCATCTATAAACTCCACATTTTCGGGCAAATGGACACCTGAAAAATGATACTTTTCCTTTCTAAAAGTGGCGTGCTCCACTCGAAGGCCACCGATAATCTCGATAACTCCCAGTTCTTCGTTCATGTAGTTTGCACTAAACTTTGTGCCCGAAAGCATTTTTATGACCTTGTCGGGCTTTGCCGAAGAGCAAACGTCTATGTCTAAGTTCTGGTCCTCAGGCACGCCCAACCTTTGGTTGCGAATGTATCCGCCAACCAAATAGAGCTTCTCTTTATTCTTTCTAAAAATCTCAGCAAGTTCTTTAACCGGTTTTGGAACTACTACCAACATCTTTCTATCCTCGAATACAATATACCATAAATTTTGTTTTTTACAAAACACTTTTGGCCACTTTGCTCCCTTTTTATTGCCACCCTCTCTAAGTCTTTTGAAAAATTAAAATTTGCGAAAATAAAAATTTATTTGTAAAAAATAATTTTTTTTGATAAAAATTTTACAAATAAAATTTTAAAACATCAATTTTTAACGAATATTAATCCCCAGCTCATGTATATTTTTTTATAAAATGAAAAAAATATTTTTGAGGTAATAATATGAAAAAGGTCAAACACATAATTTTATCTTTGCTCTTTGCAGTGCTGCTTGTTTTGCCAATGGGCTTTTTTGCGTCTTGCAAAGACAAGGATAAAATGATAAACCTATACAACACCCAAACCAAAGCCATAGAAAAAATATCCCTTGAAAACTACATCGAGGGTGTTGTGGCCGGAGAGATAGAAAACAACGCCCCCATAGAGGCTCTAAAAGCCCAGGCTGTGCTCGCTAGAACCTTTGCTTTAAGGTTCATGGAAAATAGCACCAGCAAGTATGAAGGGGCCGACATTTCCAGCGACATAACCGAGGCACAGGCCTACAATCCTGAGGCCATAAACGACGCCATACGCCAAGCCGTGAAGGCCACTAAGGGGCAGACGGTAAAGTATGATAATCAGTACATAAACGCATATTTTCACGCCAACAGCGGGGGCAAGACTGCCCTTGCCAAAGAGGGGCTCTCATTATCGGACGATGAGCCGGCCTACATAAAGAGCGTCTCCTCTCCCGAGGATGAAAACACCAATAACTTTTCCTGGACGGCCACAATAAGCAAGGACAATATCCTGTCTGCCCTTCGCGAAATGGGGATAAGCGTCTCAAGTGTAAGCAGCTTTACTGTGGGCGAAAAGGGAGATAGCGGGCGTGCCATAACCTTTATTGTGGGAGGAAAGCAGGTCAATGCCAACACATTTAGAATAAAGGTGGGCTCAACCAAGCTAAAATCCACTCTTATTAGCGATATCTCCCTCTCCTCTTCATCGGTCACCTTTACCGGCAAGGGATACGGCCACGGCGTTGGGCTCAGCCAAGAGGGAGCAAAGATCCTGGCAAGCCAAGGGAAAAACTATAAAGAAATCATTTCTTTCTACTTTAATGGGGTGACTATCAAATAGTTTTTAACATACATGAGGAAAACTTTTGAGTTATCAAATAGTTTTTTAATAGTTTTTCAACCGCTCTTTTCTAGGTTTTTGCGGGCGTTTTCAATGTTATTAACATATGAACAATCTCTACTACTATATCTACTAGAAATAATAAACTTATCTATATTCATAACGTGGGGTAAGAAAAATTATTTTAACAAATAAAGGCTAGCAAAGCTAGCCTTGTTTTATACCTTCTCAAACTGACTATTATATAGATTATAATAGAAGCCTTTCTTTTTGAGCAGTTCTTCGTGCGTTCCTTGCTCAATTATATTACCCTTGTTCATAACCAGTATGATGTCTGAGTTGGTTATGGTGGAGAGTCTGTGGGCCACCACAAATGATGTTCGGCCCTTCATTATGGTATTGAAGGCATTTTGAATGTTCATTTCGGTGCGGGTGTCGATATTGCTTGTAGCTTCGTCCAAAATGAGCATTGGCGGCTTTAGAAGCATTACCCTTGCAATGCACAGCAGCTGCTTTTCGCCTTGAGACAGGTTGCTGCCACCCTCGATGACCATGGTGTCGTAGCCATTTGGCATCTTTTCGATAAAGTCATGAACGCCGGCTAGTTTTGCCGCTTCGATGACCTCTTCGAGAGGGATATTGGGGTTGCCGTAGGCGATATTGTCGCGTATAGAGGCATTGAAGAGCCAGGTCTCTTGGAGCACCATTCCGTACTTGCTTCTAAGGCTAGAACGGGTAATGTCCTTGATGTTTCGGCCGCTGACCGAAATGCTGCCGTTGTTGACGTCATAAAAGCGCATGAGCAGGTTTATAATGGTGGACTTGCCGCAACCCGTAGGTCCGACAATAGCCACTTTCATGCCGTTTTTAACCTCGAGGTTGAGGTTTTGGATGAGTTTGACTTTTGGAATATAGGAAAAGTCCACATTCTTTATAGACACCTCGCCGTTGCACTCGAGCAGGTCGGGTAGTTCGGCGTCGGACACCTCGTTAGGCTCTTCCAAAATATTGAACACACGCCCAGCCGCTGCAAAGGCCGACTGGATGTCTGAAATGTTGCTACTAATGTCGCTAAATGGGCGGCCAAAGGAGTTGGCGTAGGACAAGAAGGTGGAAATTATGTCCACTTGCAGGTTGCCCCTAACGGCCTGCAATGCCCCGAAAATGCCCACCACGGCGTAGACAATGCCGTTTATAAGCTTGGTGGTTGGGCCCGAGATGTTAGAAAAGAACTGCGACCTTTCGCCAATTCTGTAGTATTTTTGGTTGATCTCTTTAAAGTTTTCAACGCTGTCGTCCTCGTGGTTGAAGGCCTTTACCACTCTTTCGCCGGCAATGTACTCTTCCAAATAACCAGCCAAGTCGCCCTGAGCTTGCACTTCCATTTTGAAGTATTTCTTGCTCTTTTTAACGATATAGGCCGAAGAGATTATGGAGAGCGGAGTCAAAAGAATGATTACAAGAGCCAGCGGAATATTAAGAATTAGCATAGAAATTAGAGTGCCAAAAATGGTCACAAGACCCGAGATTATGTCGGCAAAACTTTCCAAAAAGCCGTCGGTCATGACGTCAATGTCGTTGACCATTCTCGAGAGCAGGTCGCCGTGCGAAGTGGTGTCAAGAAAGGCTAGCGGCAGGGAGTTTATCTTTTGAAACAGCAGGTTTCGTATGCGATAGGTGGCCTTGTAGTTGTAGGCGTTTATGGTGAAGTTGCCAAGGGCGTTGAACAGTGCAGCCAAAACAACGCAGCCAATCATGATGCCTGAATAGATGGTTATGGCCTTAAAGTCGACATTTCCCGGACCGACAGCCGCCCCCACGGCCTTTCCAAGAAAGATTGGAACAAGCAGTTCGGCAACCGAGTTTAGTAGGTCAAAAAGGAAGGTTAAATATAGATATATGCGGTAAGGCTTGGCATAGTAGAACACCTTTTTGACAATTTGCAGGGCGTTTTTACCCTTTAGGTAGGAGGCTTTAAACTTTCGTGTTTCTTTTTCACGAACGGCGTTTGCTGAAAGTTGCGAGTTTTCACTTGCCATTATCTATCCTCCTTCTTATTCTGCGAATCATGTATCTCTTTATAAAGGCTGCACCTTTCTAGCAACTCTTGATGAGTGCCGATATCCACGATGTTTCCGGCATCTACCACAATAATTTTGTCGGCGTCTTTGAGCGAGTTTGTACGCTGAGAAACAATGAATGTGGTGGCAGATAATGTGGTCTTTATGGCTTTTCTAAGCTTGGCGTCGGTGGCAAAATCCAGGGCCGAGGTTGAGTCGTCCAAAATGATAATTTTAGGGTCACCAACCAGTGCCCTTGCAATGGTCAGCCTCTGCTTTTGCCCACCCGAGAAGTTGCTTCCGCCACGTTGCACCTTGTGGTTTAAAAAGTCGGGATATTCACGCACAAAATCATAGGCCTGCGAAATTTTTAGGGCCCGAACTATCTCTTCATCGGTGGCATTAGGCTTGCGCCAGCACAAGTTTTCACGTATTGTGCCCGTGAAAAGTGTTGGGTTTTGCGGCACAATGCCAATATAGCTTCTCAGGTCCTCAAGGTCATATTTCTTAACATCCTTACCATTTACAAGAACGGTGCCGGTGGTGGTGTCGTAGAGCCTTGGAATGAGGTTGACAATGCTAGACTTACCACTGCCCGTTCCACCGATGATGCCAATGGTGTCGCCGGGGTTTACGACAATGGACAGGTCATTTACAATGTTTTTCATGTTTGAATAGGAGAAATTGACATCTTTAAACTCGACCTTGCCAAGGTTTGGGTCGTCTTTTTTAATTTTTATAGGTTTTTCGGGCGAAGTGATGCTGTTTTTCGTATCCATCAGCTCATTTATGCGGTTTTTAGAGATCTTCATGCGAGTGATGATGGTGATTATCCTTGCAAAAAATACTAGTGCACCCGAAATTTTTGCAAAGTAGTTGATGAAGGCCAAGAGGTTACCTTGGGTGACTCCGCCAATATTTATTTGGAAGCCACCAAAATAGATGACGGCCACAACAGCTAGGTTGACAACAAGGTAGATGAGCGGCTGCATGATGGCCGAAAGATAGCCTTGTTTAAGGTCGTTTTGAAGCAGAGATGTGTTTGCGTCCACAAACCTCTCTTCCTCAAAGTTTTGCTTGTTAAAAGCCCTTACCACCCTTACACCGCTGAGGTTCTCTTGAGTTATTTGTGTGGTCTTGTCTAGCCTCTGCTTGCCCTCGGTGATGAGTGGTTGCAATTTTTTCATTATCAAAAAGACAATCATGAGCAGAATTGGCGATACAACCACGAAAATGAGCGATAGTTTAAGGTCAACCATCATGGCCATTACGAGCGAGCCCACAATCAAAAATGGGATGCGGATGACATTTCTTAAAATTTGACTAGACCCCTCTTGAAGCCTGTAAACATCGTTGATTGTGCGGTTTAGTATGGTGGTGGTGCTGAATTTGTCTAGCTCGTTATAAGAGTAGGTGTTTATGTGTTTAAACACGTCATCACGCATATCTCGCCCCATGCTTTCACTGATTACGGCTGCAAACTTTTGGCCAAGAACCGCAAAAACCATGGATGAAATGGTGAAGGCAAGAATTATTACCCCCATTTTGATGATGTATTTGTTGTCATGGTTGGCTATACCAACGTCAATTAGCTTGGCCATATAGTATGGCGAAAAGATTTCGGCAATGGCCTCAAGCCCCTTGCAAAGTGGCGTGAGAAAAGCTAGGAGCTTGTATCTCCACATATAGGAAAAATAGTTAAATGAACTTGGACTCTTTTGCTTTTTAACTTTTGCCATAATTATTTACTATAATAAAGTATAAAAACTATAAAATTTTGTCAATTATTTTTAATGGAATTTCTCTAAAAACCATTAATTTTTAGCTTAAAAAACGCAAAACTAAGCCGTGGATAGTGTAAAAATGCCATCAAAACGAGCCAAAACTAAGATAAAAACTAAATGTAGTTTTTAATCTTTTAAATGTAAAAAAATATTTTTAAATTTTTAAAATTTACATTTTTAAAATTTATGTATAAACAGCATAGCTTTGTCAAAAATTGATTTGGAGGCATATATGGAATTTAAAAATAGTGAAACATTAAAAAATTTGACTCGGGCTTTTGCAGCTGAGTGTCAGGACGGGGCCAAGTACCAGTACATGGCCGACATGGCCACCCAGCAAAAACTCAAGGACCTGTCCACAATACTGAAGGGGCTTGCCACAAATGAAATGGCACATGGCAAGGTGTTTTATGACTATATCAATACGCAGTGTCCGGGTGGCGTGGAAATGGTGGATATCAAAGCCACCTATCCCATGGTCTATGGTGACCTTGTCAAGATGTTAGAAGCCAAGGGAGAAAACGAACAGAGGCAGGCTGATAAAATTTACCCCGAATTTGCCAAGGTGGCAAAGAAGGAAGGCTTTGACGACATTGCCGAGAAGCTTTTGCAGATTGCCAAGATTGAGCAAAACCACGCCGAGGTTCTAAAAAAGCTGCATACCATACTGAAAAATGGCAGTATGTATGCTCAAGATGTCCTTGTCAAGTGGAAATGTATGAATTGTGGGCATGAGGGCAGCCAGAAAAAGGCTTGGAAAAAGTGCCCTATCTGTGGATTTGATCAGGGCTTCGTTAAAATTCATTTGACAGCCGAAGAGTAAGTAAGTTATTTGGTAAATTAAAAAAAATGCAAATTGTTTTTCATTTTGAGAAAATTTTTGCATTTTTTTTATTTTTCATGCTTTACCACTTGCCTGTCTTGCTTGCCAAAAAAACTGCAAATTTTTCTAAAATAGACTGAAAAATAGTAGTCAAAACTTAAATTTTGTTATATTATATAAATACTTTAAGAGGAAAATATGAGTAAGATTATAGCTTTTGCAAACCAAAAAGGTGGAGTTGGCAAGACCACAACCTGCATAAATATGTCGGCCTACATGGCTCTTATGGGCAAAAAAGTGCTGATTGTAGATATTGATGCACAGGGCAATGCCACAAGCGGACTAGGTCTAGATAAAGTCGGAGATGTTAAGTCTATCTACGATGTTATTGCCGGAAACTGCGATATCGTCGAGGCTATACGCAAGACCGAGATTGATGGTCTGGATATTCTGCCTTCTAATATCGACCTGGCTGGCGTCGAAGTTGAGCTTGTCTATATGAAAGAAAGAGAAAATGTGCTTAAAAAGGCCTTTTCTAAGATAAGAAATTCCTATGACTATATCTGCATCGACTGCCCTCCATCGCTTGGGCTTATGACTGTCAATGCACTATCGGCTGCCGACGGAGTCATCATTCCAATTCAATGCGAATTCTTTGCGCTTGAAGGATTAAGTCAACTTATGAATACCATAAGACTTGTTAAAAAGACCATGCTCAACCCTGCACTCAATATTGAAGGTGTGGTTTTGACCATGAGAGACAGCCGAAGCAATCTTGGCCGCCAAGTTGCCGAAGAGATTGGGAAATTCTTTGGTAGCTCGGTCTTCAACACCACAATTCCACGAAATGTAAGGTTGGCTGAAGCTCCAAGTTATGGACAACCTATTTATCTATATGATAAGTCATGCTCGGGAAGCTTGGCATATTTGAGGCTCACCGAAGAATATTTTGATAAAAATAAAGTGGCATACAAGAAGATTGTTCGTAAAAACGCCACAAAGAGAGGATAAAAATGAAAAGAGGATTAGGAAGAGGACTTGGGTCACTGTTTGGTGACTACGAAAATTATGAAGTTCCAGAAGTAGAAAAACCTGAAAAACAAGAAAAAACCGTAGAGGTGCAAACTAAAGAGGGGGTTCTAGAGGTCGAAATCGGCCTTATTGACCGTAACGAAAAACAGCCAAGAAAGAACTTTGACGAAAAGGCCTTAAAAGAACTTGCCCAAAGCATTAAGCAGCATGGAATTATCCAGCCTCTTATTTTGAATAAGAGCGGCGATAGATATGTTATTGTGGCCGGTGAAAGGCGTTTTAGGGCGGCAAGACTTGCTGGGCTCAAAAAAGTTCCTGCCATTATAAAGGAATATTCAAAACAAGAAGAGAGCGAAATTTCAATCATTGAAAATTTGCAACGTGAAGATCTCAACCCAATTGAGTCGGCACGTGCAATAAATGAACTTATAAATAATTACAATTTAACTCAAGAAGTTGTGGCCGACCGCATTGGCAAGAGCCGCCCAGCTGTTGCAAATACTCTTAGGCTTTTGACTTTGCCTGAAGCCATAATTCACCTTATTGAAGAAGGCAAATTGTCTGCTGGCCATGCCCGAACACTGCTCGCCGTTGATGACAAAAAGAAACAATTGGAGCTTGCAAACCTCTGCATTAGCAAAAAACTTAGTGTGCGTGACCTAGAACAGCTGGTTAAAAAGCTTTCAAAGCCTACCAAATCCACCAAGAAGGCTGAGCAAAGCCTAGAGCTGCAAGCCTTTGCAAATAGCCTCACAAAAGCCTTTGCAACTAAGGTTTCAATAATTGGTAATGATAAAAAGGGAAGAATCTACATTGATTATTATAGCCCTGACGATTTGGATAGAATATATAAAATACTCAATAAATAACGAGGACCGCCCACAAGGCGGTTTTCTTATGCAAAATTTTAACATTTAGGTTGGCCTTTTGCTTTTTTAATGTTTCACGTGAAACACTTTTTTAGTCAGGATAAACCCATAGGTCATTTTTTAATTTTATTACACATATTTCATGTCTAATTGTCCAATTTTGCATTTTTTTTGCTAACAACTAATTTCAGTGGTTTAAAACAAATAAGTGTAAAGACATCCTATCGACAAAATTCCAAGTCTAAAAAGTAAAATTTTAAACACAAGACGATGTTTCACGTGGAACAGTGAATTTTTCTTGCACCATGCCTCTCTGTATGGCACAAAATAGATACACCTCGAGTGTTTACTCAGGTAGAAGGCGAAAGTGGCTGGAAGGGTCAAATTTGGGCCTAATTTTAAATTTTAATCAAAACATAGACAAAGCCATAGGCTTTTATCTGGCTTTTAATCTGTTTTTTAGACTTATTGAGCTTTCTTTGCTATTTTATTGATAGTATAACGAATTGTATTGAAGGTTTAATAACTTATCATTGTTAATGTTTCACGTGGAACATTTTTTTGAGGGGATTGGAGAATAATATTTGACAAATGCCTTTATGGGTAAAAAATTTTCTTAAGGCATTATTTAACAAACGAATAAAAAACATCGAGGCAGAGCCTCGACGCAATAACTTTTCACTTTTCACTTTTCACTTCTAGTAAGAAGGTTTGGTAATGGTTAGATGTTAACATAAATTACGTTACCAGTCCTTTTATTGTTTGAAAACTTATATATTTATCCACAAGGTAGTTGACGTTTGAATAGAACCAATCGCCAAGGGTTGACTTGTGAACATAGGTATAGAAACTAGAGAGCAGCCCGTCTTCTTTAAAGAAGGAGAATACTGCGAAGATTGCACAAATTACCAGCGCACCTTTAACCAGTCCAAAGATAAAGCCTAAAATGCGGTCGGTAACTCTAATTCCGTCAACCTGCTTTGCCTTTTTGGAGATCAGGCTGAGTATCCACAGTGTTAGCAGTATCAACAGAAAGGATATGACAAAGCAAATAATTATAGTAAAGAACGAACCTAGGGATTTTGAGAGAATGTCTGTCATGGTGAGTGAAGTTTTGCCGGCTATCTTCTCGTTTGTCACGTTCATCATGTTTTTAAATAGCCCACGGGCAGGGAACTTGCTCTCGTTAAGGGTGTTTGCAATGTGGCTAGCAATCTCTTTGTCGGTCATGCCAACAAGGTTGACTGAAAAGCCTGCACCCCTAGCTGAAATATTTTTGGCAAAAGCATTAGTTAATGCACCCTCAAGTTTCATATGAGTGCCGACCAGTGTGGTCATAGGCCTTGTTAAAAAGATAGCAAGCACAAAATTGACAAAGGAAGAGAATAGTGACAAGATCGAAAAAACAAAGCCCTTCCACATTCCAATTGCTACAAACACTACTAATATGACTATGATGACAGCATCAATCCAGTTCATGCTTAAAGTATAATATAAAAACTGCAAAATGTAAAGTGAATGTGCGGTAAAACAGCATAAAAACCGGCGTTTTTGTCCATAATTGCCGTATGGATATTAATAGCTTTTGCTTGGCTGGTCAGGCGGCAAACACATTTAGATTTTTTGAAAACTTAAAAGAGGTATCAAAGACCAGAGAAGTGGTCTTTTTATGCGTGGGAAGCAGCAAGGTCTGGTACGACTGCTTTGGGCCTATGTTTGGCAGTCTTTTGAAGTACTTAGATATCGACAAGTTCGTATATGGCAATTTGCCATGCAATATAACAGCTAGCAACCTACAGGAGTATGTCGACATGATCTATAAGTTTCACACCAGCCCGTATGTTGTTGTGGTGGACAATAGTTTGTCAGGTCTAACCTCGAGGGGACTTTATGTGGGTGAGGGGCCAATAACCTGTGCGGCTTATACCACCGAGGGTGTAAGTGTGGGTGATTGCCATATTTGCTATGGTTTTTCTAAGGAAGATTTAAAAGATAGCCATAACTACTATAAGATGTTAAAAAGTTTAAAAGTAACCGCTCGAATGCTTATGTTTGCCCTTGATGATTGTAAAAATAAAAATGTAAGTGTAAAAAACATATAATTTTTGCGGTGTTTTTTACATTTGTAATTTTAAAATAAAAATTGTCGCTTTAATTTTAAAAAAGGCATCCTCCAATTCATGTGGCAAGAGATATGTATTGGGTGTTAGCCGATATCTAGTTGCCTAGCGAATGCTTTGGTATGTAATTTAGCAAGGTTGGATATATAATTACCCAGCGCATAAATATATGCGAATGCCTAGAGAATACTCGGCATTTTTGCTAAAAATAATTGATATAATTTAAATTCTATGGTAATATATAATATATTGTAAGCATTACGAGGAGGACAGACTTGGATAATAAACCTAATGAACAAGAAATTCAGCAGCAAAGAAAGCGTAGGCTGACAAGAAATATTATTGTTAGCATCATAGCTCTAATTGCTTTAATTGCCATTTTTTGGCTTTTTGCATCTCAACCAAAAGGTGAGCAGATAACTTATGACCAGTTTACCAGCGACCTTGCCAGCAACACCATTGCTGAAGTTGAGATAGGCAATAATCGAACATCCTACAAGACCAAAGACGGCCAGTGGCACTGGTTCTACACACGTAGCAGTGTTGAAAGCGAAACCCTTGACCTCATTGTACAGTGGAACATACAGGTTGATGAATACAACCAGGCCCACCAGGGTGAAGATGGCTTTGTGGCATACACTAAAGTCATCACCGCAGTTGGTACATCTTCAACATTTAGCTTTTTAAGCCTACTGTATCCAATCCTATTAATCACCGTTCTAATCATCACGGCCGTTATGATCACCCGCATGATAAGAAATGTCAACAGCCGTGGCACCGAGTTTACCAAAAACCGTGCCCGCATTGCGGTTAGCAAGGTGCACTTTGACCGTGTGGCCGGTGCAGACGAGGAGAAGGCCGAGCTTGAAGAGATCATTCAATTTTTGAAAGATCCAGAAAGGTTCACCCGTGTTGGGGCAAGAATTCCAAAGGGAGTGCTGCTTGTCGGCCCTCCTGGAACAGGTAAGACCCTGCTTGCCAAAGCCGTTGCCGGCGAGGCAAATGTTCCATTCTTTACCATCAGTGGTTCAGACTTCATGGAGCTGTATGTGGGCGTTGGTGCATCACGTGTGCGTGACCTGTTCGAAAATGCCAAGCTTGCCAAGCCATGTATTGTCTTTATCGACGAAATTGACGCCGTGGGTCGTCAGCGTGGAACCGGACTTGGCGGTGGAAACGATGAAAGGGAACAAACACTAAACCAGCTGCTCGTGCAGATGGACGGCTTTGAGCCAAACGAGGGCATAATTGTCATGGCGGCTACCAACCGTGCCGACATCCTAGACCCAGCCCTAACCAGGCCAGGGCGTTTTGACCGACAGATATACATCAGCTCGCCTGACGTGAAAGGGCGTGAAGAAATTTTGCGAGTACACGCCGAGGGCAAGCCACTTGCAGGCGACGTAAGCCTAAAAGAGATTGCCCGAGTCACCAGCGGCTTTACAGGTGCCGACCTTGAAAACCTTTTAAACGAGGCCGCCATTTTGGCAGCAAGGCAAAACCATCAAAGAATTTCCATGCAAAACATCAACGACGCCGTTGTTAAAGTGTCAATTGGTCCGCAAAAGCGTTCACGAGTTGTAAGCGAGAGCGACCGCAGGATAACCGCTTTCCATGAGAGTGGACACGCTATTGTTGGCAAGCTTGTAAAAACTGGCGACCCTGTGCACGAAGTATCCATAATTCAGCGTGGTCCAGCCGCCGGC
>CANQUB010000008.1 GCA_947626955.1 uncultured Clostridia bacterium
TCGGGCTGGTAGTAGTCGTAGTAGGACACGAAATATTCTACCGAGCTTTCGGGGAAAAACTCCCTAAACTCGTTGCAAAGCTGGGCGGCAAGGGTCTTGTTGTGGGCAATGACAATGGTTGGGCGTTGAACACGCTCAATGATGTTGGCCATGGTAAAAGTCTTACCGCTGCCGGTAACCCCCAAAAGTACCTGCTCCCTTAGCCCGTCATTCAGGCCTTGAACAAGCTTGTCGATGGCCTGAGGCTGGTCGCCTGTGGGCTTAAATTTTGAGTGAATTTTAAATTCCATATCCCTACTTATTATTATATCTTTACCTAAGTTTAATACCAACATATTTTAACACTATTTTTTATGGCTTGCAACCATTTTAATTATTTCGAACAAATGTTTATTCTTTTGACAGCACAAGTGCAATCTAATGCTTGACTTTTTCGTGGTGGCGGGGTTATAATTTGCAGGAATTTGAGAGGTATACTATGAACTTAACTATGGACAAACTTGTAAACCACTGCAAAACTGTAGGCTTTGTCTATCGCGGGAGCGACATATATGACGGCCTTGCCAACACTTGGGACTACGGCCCTGTTGGTGTGGAGCTTAAAAATAACATAAAAAAGGCGTGGTGGAAACGCTTTGTGCAAGAGAGTGATAACACCTTCGGAGTGGACGCTGCCATACTTATGAACAGCCGCGTTTGGGAGGCTTCGGGTCACACCACCGGCTTTTCTGACCCTAAGATGGACTGCAAAGAATGCAAAATGCGTGAAAGAGCCGACAACCTTGTGGAAGAATACTGCAAAAAGCACAAGATCACCGGCCTCACTCCCGATGCCATGAGCAATGAAGAACTTGAAAAGTTTATTGAGGAGCACAAAGTTCCCTGCCCTAAGTGCGGCAAGTCCAACTGGACACCAATCAGGAACTTTAACCTCATGTTCGAGACCTCACGTGGCGTGACCGACGAGAGCCAAAACAAGATCTATCTTCGTCCCGAGACTGCGCAAGGCGAGTTTGTAAACTTTTTGAATGTTCAACGTACATCGAGGGCAAAAGTGCCTTTTGGTATTGCCCAAATTGGTAAGGCCTTTAGAAATGAAATAACCCCCGGAAACTTCATTTTCCGCACCATCGAGTTTGAGCAAATGGAGCACCAGCTGTTTTGCAAGCAAGAGGATGCACAAAAGTTCTATGAAGAGTACAAGCAAAAGGCCATGCAATTTTTGCTTGACCTAGGCTTTCCTCGTGAGAATCTTCGCTATAAAGACCATGACAAATTGGCCCACTACGCCAAGGCAGCTTGCGACATTCAATACCTGTTCCCTGTGGGCTGGGAAGAGCTAAACGGCATTCACCACCGCTCCAACTACGACCTCTCTCGTCACCAAGAATTCTCAGGCAAGAACATGACTTATCTCGATCCTCAAACGGGTGAAAAATACATTCCAAACGACATTGAATACTCCATTGGCTGCGACCGCCTGCTGCTAGCCACCCTATGCAACGCCTACGACGAGGAGACCCTTGATGGTGGCGACACAAGAGTGGTGATGCACTTCCATCCTTTCCTCGCGCCATACAAGGTTGCTGTTTTGCCACTGCAAAAAGACCTTAACGACAAGGCAAGAGAGATTTATAGGAACCTGCAAAAGCACTTCATGTGCACCATCGACGAGGCTGGCTCAATTGGTAAACGCTATCGCCGTCAAGACCAAATTGGAACACCATACTGCCTCACCGTGGACTTTGATACCCTGCAAGACAACACCGTCACCCTGCGTGACCGAGACAGCATGGAGCAAGTCCGTTTGCCTCTAGACCAGGTGGTCAGCTACATCGTCGAAAAAATTCAATTTTAAAGTTATTTTGTAAAAAACGCATCATTTTGATGCGTTTTTTATTTTTAAGATATTTTTTCGTTTTTTCTTTTAAACAACATTGAAATCAATTTTATGGCCACAATCAAGACAAGCAACAATATAAAGGACAATAGCACATATTTCTCATAGCCGGCAAAAACCGTGCAAAGCAGCACCACTATTCCCCCGGCGATGAGGTTGCCAATGAATATGCAAAAGAGGGAGTTTATATAACCAAGTCCTAAATACGCAGCAATGGCCGAGCCGGTGTAGACCCCGGTCAGCGGAATAGGCACAGCCACAAAAAACATCAGGCCTAGGCACTTTTTTAAATATGCCTTTTTGCCGCCATGTCCGCTTTGATTAATGGCACTGGCTTTGGTCGAAAACTTATTTTCTAGCGAGGTGGAAAGCCTTTTAAAGCCCTTGGTGTTTTTAAACCACCGAATGATTGGGACAAACAATTTTATGAGCAAAAAGGCTGGAATAAGCCCACCCGTCGAGGCGGCCAGCCAGGCCGAGAGCGGCGAGAGTGCCCTATCCCCAAATATCTCTCGGCTCATGCCAAAAGGAATGGCACCTTTAAGCTCAAGAAGGGGAATCATGGAAATAAAAAATGTGGCAAAATAGCTGTTTCCAGCGAAAAGTTTTGCCACAAAATTTTCTATTGTTTCAATCAATTACACAAGCGAATCATAAATATCTCGAAGTGCTCTATACTCGGCAGCAACTTCGTCTGCCAAGCCTACTTCCCCGCTGTATTTATAAATGTCGTAAAGGACATTGTCTATTTTCATCGAAGTGTAAAGCCTAACCAGTCTTTCGTTTATGTCGTCAAGGTCGTGCGAATTAGTGATGTCCACCGTGGTCCTGCGGTCTTCAAGGTTCTCTATTAGTGTTCTTCCGTCCTTACAAGTATATGCCTTAACTTGCAAAATATCTGCAATATAGGTTGTCAAAGTTTTGTCACTATACAGACAATCGAAGTAGGCCGAAAGGGCAAATGAGCGATAGTTGGCGTTGCTAAGGTCGTCGGCCGCCGCCTTGATGGCTGCATCTTTTTGGCCAGTTTTGTATAGTGCGATGACATATTGACTATTTAAATAACCGTCATAGTCCCCCACCAGTGCCACATATCTCTTGGCTATCCCCTCTGTGGAAGTGACGTCAATCTCGTCAACAAAGGCCTGGTAGTAAGTTTGAGTTCTAAGTTCATTTATATACTTAATGGTGGTTTTGTATGACCCTGTCTCTATAGACTTATTGATAAGATCATAGAGGTCGTAGTTCTCGTGCGAAAGGTTATAGGCTCTTTCATAGGCGGCAAGCGAGGCCTTTGGTGCACGAAGAAAGTCAAAATATTTTATGCTGGCTTTTGGCTCAACCACATATACCACCGACACAAACCACATGACAAGCCCCAATAGTGCAATCATTGTGTATAAAAAGGTGTTGATTATAATGTTGCCAATGTCCAGCGGCTTTTGGGCCACTTCGGTAGCCACATTTATACTTTGCACCTGGCTTTCAAAGCTCTTGGTAGTGTCATAATCTCTAATTTTTAGCTTTACTCGCCCACTCTTTTGGGTTTTTGGCGCAGCCTTGGTGGTTCTTTTGGCCGCCGTCTTTGCTGTATTTGGCTTAGCAGCCGTAGTCTTTGCCTTGTCTGGCTTGGCACTCGTCCTCACCTTGTCTGGCTTGGCGGCTGTGGTTGGTTTAGCCTTTGCCTTAACCTCAGCCTTTGAGGCAGTCTTGCTGGCGGCTTGGCTAATCTTTGCTTTGGTGGTGGCTGTTTTCTTGCTTTTTTCAGCCGTCAAAGAGCTGGCCTTTGGCTTTACTGCTTTTGTGGCGTTATTATTTTCACTCTTTTGCATATGCTCCCTCTCTAATTGTTTTCTTCAATTTTACTAATCTTTCCAAGTCGCCTTTTGTGCCTTTCGCCCTCAAAATCGGTGGCAAGAAAGGTTTCCACAATCTTTTGGTAGTTCTTTGTTTGGTGCACTTTATGCACCCCGTCGTCATATCCAGCCGCAAGCACAAGCACATTGGCATTTTCGTGCCGCCTTGCAAAGTAGGCGTCAGCCTCGGTCTGGGCCAGCACAGCACGCACGCCGTCGAACTTGTTGGCCGTCATCATCATGCCAATACCCGTTCCGCAAAGCAGTATTCCAACTGCCTTTTTGTCTTTTTGAAGCTTCTTACAAACAGCCAAGGCAATGTCGGGATAGTCGTCGGCCTCGCTGTTGTCTTCATATGGCTCATTAAGCTGATGACCGGCCTCGGTAAGAAGCTCCATAAGGCTGTAGGCCATTTTCACGCTTCGGTGGTCATATCCAATATAAATTTTCATAACTTCCCCGCCTTTTGTAGGTTTTCAACTATTATTTCGGCCATGGCATTTAGCACTTTTGCACACTCGACATAGGTCTCATAGTCCCCGCCGTAGGGGTCTGGAACATTACTGCCCGCCGCCTCACGAAGCGAAAATATCTTGTAATAACATTTATTGCCAAATAATGCCCGCTTATGCGAGTCGGTCACAGTTATGACCGTGTCGGCTCTTTCGAGGGCTTTTTCGGTTATCTGAGTGGGCGTGTGGCGAACTACAAGGCCGTAATTTTTCATGGCCTTGCGTGCGTTTGGCTCTACCTTTGAGCCCTCAACCACATCTAGCCCGCAGCTCTTGACCTCTATCTTTTTACCTAGTTTTTTTATCTTGTCTTTTATAAGGGCTTCCAGCATGACGCTTCGGCAGGTATTGCCCGTGCAGACAAGCAGTAATCTATACATAATAAAAGCATAGCAAAGCCCATAAATTTTGTCAAATAAATTGGGGGTCAATACATTAAAAGGGTGGCAAAGATTGGACAAAAAGGCAGCAAAAAATATTTTGTAGAAAAATGTATAATGCTGTCAAAACTGCTCATACTAGACTTAGGAGATAGCAATGGACAAACTTCCTACCAGCCTTATGGGCTACAAAAAATCCACAGTTGACGAAATTTTGAAGCAAAAGGATAATTTGGTCCAAACGCAGAAAAAAGATATCTCCTATCTTAGAAGCGAAATTTCAAGATTAGAGAAAGAAGTAAGAGATAAAAAATAAGAAATTTCGCAAAAAAAGCACCCATTTTAAGCTGTAATGTTCATATAGCATAAAAGGGCGCTTTTTATTTTTGTTTATTTGTTTGGAGTGATAATTCCAAGCCCCTCAGGGGTCAAAAGAAAGATATTGCCTGAAACACGCTGAATGCTGCCGGTAAGGGCATACACTGCCCCGCTGGCAAAGTCTAGCATTCTTTGGGCCTCTTCGTCGGTGATGCCATCAAGATTGAGCATGACAGGCTGACCGTTTTTTAGATAGGTTATAAGCTGCTGAACCTCGCTGTAGCTCTTTGGATAGAAAAAGATGATGTTCTTGTTGCCATAACCGCTGATTGTCCCCTGCGAATAGCCCACCGAATCGTAGCCGTTACCATATGAGCTCTGGCTGGTCGACGAAATGTTGTATTGGTCGGGATCAAAAGTGCTCTCTTTTGCAGGTTCTTCAAAAACCGTTTCAGTAGGAACAAAAGAAGGCTCTGGCTCGGTCTTGTAGCGGGCATTACGAGCCCTTTGCTTTTCAAGCTTACGCCTAATCTTTTCCTGCTTCTTCATCTCTTTGTATTTTCGTTTTTCATCTTTAAGATCAGCCGAATCGTTTTGAGGCTGTTGGTTCTCTCCGCCTTCTTCTCCCTCAAAACCAATTCCACTCATCAACCAATTAAAAAAGCCCACGGTCTTTTCACCTCATACTTATATGCAGTATTATAACAAATTTTTACAATTTTACAAATAAATTGACACTGTTATCTTATTTTTAGCCGTTTTGCTGCCCTTGCCAAAATTTGTACCAAATTTGGATAATTTTATATTTTTATTTTAATTATTTAGCTATTTTTTAATAAAACAATCTTATTAATTTTGCTCACACAAAATTCACATAGTTTTTTATCAACAGCAAAAAATTAAAGCTATAATTCTTTGTCGCAATCTTAGATTATAGCGGAGATATACGAGGATAAGACATTTTATAGCAGTATGCGTTGTTATAAATTTTGCAATTTTATTTGTAATCGTTTATTTGTTTAAACAAATTACTTCTATTTTATTGCAATAAATCCTAGTTTTCATAATTATAAAACTATTACAAAATTTGGCCAAGAGGTCAAAAATAAAAAATCTTCTAGCCAAAAAAATTTTTTAAAAAAACGTCATTTTTGCGTCAGTGATGAGTTCAAATAAAATATTTATTCTAATAAAATATAAGTCGCAAGGGGTCAAAACTGCCAATTTTTAACATAAGAATACAATTAGTTTTAAAATATCCCCCACCATAAAAATGGCCACTGACCCGCAAAATAGTAAAATTTATTTAAGGAGAAAAAAGATGAAGATTAGACCGTTATTCGACCGAGTGGTGGTCGAGGAAGAAAAAGAGGACACGACCAAGAGCGGAATTTTTTTGGGGGCCGTGTCTAACGCCGATAGTATCCACGTCGGCAAGGTGCTGTATGTTGGCCCAGGCAACCAAAATGACGACGGAGAGATGACCAAAATGTTTGTTAATGTCGGCGACAAGGTTCTTTTCAATAAATTTAGCTGTGCTGAGGCCTGCATTGACAAAAAACACCTGCTAATTATGCGTCAGACCGACATTTTGGCTGTCATCGAGTAAACATAAGGAGAAAAAAGATGAGCAAACAATTATTATTTAATGAAGATGCAAGAAAAGCCCTTGAAAAAGGGGCTATGAAGGTGGTCGACGCCGTAAAACTTACCCTCGGGCCAAGGGGACGAAATGTGGTGCTTGGCCGCAAATACACTAGTCCTTTGGTAACCAACGACGGAGTTACCATAGCCAAAGAAATTACCCTTGAAGACAGCTTTGAAAACATTGGTGCCAGCCTGGTTAAAGAGGCCAGCATAAAGACCAACGACATGGCTGGTGACGGCACTTCCACCGCCCTGGTTCTGGCCGGAGACCTTATAAAAAATGGGCAAAAACAGGTCTCGTTTGGGGCCAGTCCAATGCTGCTTAAAAATGGCATGAAAAAGGCGGCAAAGGTGGTCAGCGACCATCTAATTTCAATAAGCCAGCCAGTTGCTGGCAGCCAAAGCATCAAAAACATCGCCACAATTTCGGCCGGAAGCGAGGAAATTGGTGAACTGGTGGCAAGAGCCTTTGAACAGGTGGGCCGAGACGGAACGGTGACTTTGGCCGACTCAGGTTCGGTTGCCACCGAACTTGAACTGGTTGAGGGACAAAGTTTTGACCGCGGGTTTTTGTCACCATATATGGTCACCAACCCCGAAAAACAAGTTTGTGAGCTTAGTGACCCATTAATTTTGGTCACCGACCGCAAGATTGGCAGCATTTCTGAACTCGTCCCACTGCTCGAGGGCATTATGAAGGCCGGCAAGCCGCTATTTATCATCTCGGACGACATTGAACAAGATGCCTTGTCTGCCCTTATTTTAAACAAACTTCGTGGAACATTCTTATTCTGTGCCGTAAAAGCCCCACTCTTTGGCGAAAAGCGCAAAGAGGCCCTCGAAGACATTGCCGTTTTGACGGGTGCCACCTTCATTTCTTCCAGCCTTTACGACAATCTTTCAGGCGTTACCCTTGCCGACCTTGGGCAGGCCACCAGCGTAAAAGTGACCAAGGACAAGACCTCTATTGTGGGCGGCAAAGGTGAGGAGAGCAAGATTGAGGAGCAAAAAGCCAAGATTCGCGGCCAGCTTAGCCAAGCCACCGACGACTACGACATCAATCGCCTTACCGAAAGGTTGGCAAAGCTTGCCACCGGAATCTCGGTCATTAGAGTAGGCGGAGCCACCGAGGCCGAGACTGGCGAGAAAAAGCTCAGGATAGAAGACGCTCTGTCGGCCGTCAAGGCTAGCTTTAAACGAGGCATAGTCGCCGGTGGTGGTGTGGCCTATCTTTCAACAAGAAAGCCACTAGAAGAATTTGTCAGCACTCTTTCGGGAGAAGAAAAGATTGGCGGCGAGATGGTTCTAAAGTGTTTGGAAGCCCCATTTAGGCAAATTGCCATAAATGCCGACAAAGACGCCGGAAAGCTTCTTGCCTATATCGGCCAAAACGACAGCCCAACTTTTGGCTACGACGCACTCAACGACAAACTTACCGATATGCTCACCTCTTCAATTATCGACCCAACCGAGGTGGAAATTTGTGCATTAGAAAATGCCGTGAGCATTGCATCGGCCCTTCTTTCAACCGAATGTGTGGTGGTTGATGACGGCAAGAGTGAAGAACAATAAAAAATAATTAAAATGTAAAAAGTTTTGTTAGTCAAACAAAAACTTGACATTTTTAATATTTTATGAAATTCAAAACATAAAAAACAAGCGGCCATTTTAGCCGCTTGTTTTTATTAAATTTCCTCGTCGCCCAAAAGGTCTTTCATGATGTCTTCCAGGCTGTCAGTTGGATTGAGGGCGGCCTCGAAATCGAACCCGCTGTCACCAACAGGTGGATAGACAGGAGAAGTCTTTGGTGCAGTCTTGTCAAGGTTTTTCTTGATGGTGTTAAGGCTATCGCTGTCTTTCTTCTTTGGTCTACCTCGTTTGCGGGTGGCGTTTTCGCCAATCTTCATGTTAAATTCATTTACAAGTTTATCAAAGCGTTGGTCGAGCTCGGTCTTGCGTTTTTCTTTAACCACGCCCAAACGTTCAAGCTCTTCGGTATGGCTCTTTTCGGCCTCAGAAAGAGGCTTGCCAAACATATTCTCCATGTCGAGCATATTGTTTATGGTCTCGACAAGCTGCGACTTGAACTCTTCAAGTTTGGCCTTGTCATCGGGGTTATATGCCTTGTCTAGCCCTTCAAAAAACTCGTCCCAACGCTCAGCAAGCCTGGCCAGACGCTCTATTTCGATGCTGCATCTTGAGCGAGTGTTGGTCTCGAGAAACTTGGCCTTGCGCTCGGAGAGAATTAAGAGCCTTGCAATGGTCTTTTCTTTCTTTTTAAACTCCTCGAGCTCCTTTGTTAGGCGTTCGTTCTCCTTTCGCTCCTTTTCCAGCCTCTCGGCCTGTTTTGTTAAGGCGATCTCGCTGTTGGTTAGAAGGCTGCGAACGTACTCGTCAACCTCAGTTTGTGTGTAATATTTCTTGCTCTTTGCCATTTTTCCCTCGCTTTGAACGAATTTCTTTGACTATAACATATATAAGTATTGCCACACCAGCCACCATCATAAACAGGCTCATAAGTCTTGACACCATGAACGAACCGCTGCCAAGGATGTATTGCTGTTGCCTTCTTGGCTCCAAGAAGAAGCGAATGATGCCGTAGTAGACGAGATATGTCCCCACACAAACCCCACGAGGCTTGGTGTACCAATACAGGCAAATTAGCAGCACAAACCCCATAATGTCTAGCACACTCTCATAGAAAAACAGGGCTTCGTACCACTGCCCATCAACCATTACAGCCAGTGGAAAATGCTGGAAAGTAGGATTTGTTACAAGCTGGCCATAGACCTCTTCGTTAAAATAGTTTCCCCAGCGGCCTATTCCCTGGGCCAAGATGAGCACTACCACCAAGATGTCGGCCATTTCAAGGAAGTTTCGCTTGCGAATAAGCCTTAGAAGCAAAAGCCCCACAAGCCCGCCAAGGATGGCTCCAATGATGCTCATGCCCCCCTCACGAAACTTGAAATAGTCAGTTATCGAAAGCCCGCTGTCAAAAAGCACATCAAACAGCCTTGCCGACAAAATGCCGAGCGGCAATATGGCTATGATTATTTCATATGGAATACTTGACGGGTGACCCTTTCGTTTGCACAGAGCAAAGGACAGCAAAAAAGCAATCACAATTGCCGTTGAGATAATGACTCCGTACCAGTAGATATCCACCCCAAAGATGGTGAAGGCCACTCTATTTAATAGAAAATTCGTCATATAAATATTATATTTAATCATATAATTTATGTCAACTGTTATTATACTTGCCCAGCAATATTAAATAATTGTTTGCAAAAATATTATGCCTTATGCTATACTTATTTTAGGAAGCAAAAAATGGTCAATAATATCGCCGTTGTGGGGCTTGAAAGAGACAGGGCCTATGAGGTCACAAAAGTGCTATCTACTATGCTAGATATGCATTTTTTTGATTGCATCGAGCTTTTTGAGTTCGACAACATTCCAAGAAGTCTTGCCACCATGCTGAGTGAGTACGGCGAAAAGTATTACCGCGAAACCGAGAAAGGCATGCTTAAATACGCCTCAGGCTTTGAAGAGACCATAATAAATCTTGAGAGCGGCATGGCCTGCAAAGAAAATTTTGCAACCATCAAGAAAAACTGCCTGCTTGTGTATTTGCACTCCCCCGCCTCGAAGGTAGAAAAATACTTAAGCAAGAAAAAATATCCTTCAAAAGAGGAAAAAAAGTTTTTTGATGTCCCGTTAGAAAAGATAAAAAAGCGAATTGAAGCCTACAAGCAAAACGCCGACATTATGGTCAAAGCCTCATCGGGCTCGGCCTTAAAGATTGCCAGCGAGGTGCTGAGGAAAATCAAAGAGTTTTATAAAGTTGAATAAATTTTCAAAATGGGTATTTACAAATCGCCAAACATATAGTATAATCCTTCTTATATAGGAGGGCATGAGTTATGGCAAAAATTTGGATTAGTGCTAACAAGATCATCGAGGTCAACAGCGACCTAGAGACCTACAATGAGTTGCACGGAAATGGATACCTTGCCAAGGTTACTGCCCGCATGATTGAAATCAACGAAGCAATAGCCAAACAAGACAAGCACCGTGCTGAACTGGCCGCTGCAAGAAAAGCTAAAGCACAAGAAGCTGAAGAAGAAAGAGCAATGTAAAAATGAGCCGCAAGGCTCATTTTTATCTTTCATTAAAAATATAAAATTTGTAAATTTTGATTATTCTTTCGCCAATTTTATACAATTTTTAAAAGTCTATGTTTTTTGTTTAGTATCCCCTCAAGGTCACATTTTCTATGGTGGTTTTGAGTATTTTTTGAAACTCTTTAGCCTCATCTAGCGGCACAGCCGAAAGCCCATTTGCCTTTATAAGGTTGCCCGAATCCACAAACTTTTGAAGATATAAGGTCTTTTCCCCGCTAAGCTGCTTTGAAAGAAGTTCAATATTCTGTTTATTATGGTAGGGCTTTAAAATGGTGGTGCGAAGCTCATAGGACACCCCACATTTGTGCAAAATTTCAAGGCTCTTTTTCACATTTTCAGCCGGGCTGTTTGTTACCCCGCATATGTCGCTGTAGTGGTCAAAGTCATTCTTTATATCCATGGCCACATAGTCGACAAGACCGCTATCAAGGAGCATTTTCAGTTCTTCGGGGCGTGAACCGTTGGTGTCTAGTTTTACCGCAAGGCCAAGCTCTTTGACCTTTTTTATAAAGTCGATAAGATCGGGCCAAAGGGTGGGTTCTCCCCCGCTTATGGTCACTCCGTCAAGAACCTTTCGCCTTTTAGACAGATAACCAAGCACCTCGGTCTCACTTAGGGGATCATAGCTGTTAAATACTATGTCAGCATTGTGACAAAAAGGGCAGCAAAAGTCGCAGCCACCAGTAAAAATAGTGGCACAGAGCTTGTCCGGCCAATCCACCAAAGATAGTTTTTCAATACCGAGAATGCGCATATAACTCCTAAAATTATATTCGCCACTTTGTGACGAATAAATTTAATTATACTCGTCACTTTGTGACGAATTATACTCACTTGCCTTGCAAGTGAATGATACTTGCTCCTTTGGAGCAAATGATACTCGTGCTACGCACGAATTAGGGTTGCAATTTATGTGTAATCTTTAAGTAACATAAAAAAACATTCCATAATTCGTCATGCAAAGCATGGCGAGTATCATTCGGCCAAAGGCCGAGTATAATTCAGCCGTAAGGCTGAGTATAATTCGTTCGCTTCGCGAACGAGTATCATTTTTTACCGCCCTCTTGCCCCAAATAGCTCACCGCGCCCATGGCGGCGACGGCGCCGTCGGCTATGGCGGTGGCAACTTGCCTGACAGCCTTGGTTCGACAGTCACCCGCAACAAACAGGCCAGCAGTTTTTGTGGTGCAGTCTTCGCCCGCCACAATATATCCCGCCTTGTCCAGCTCGGCCAGTTTTTCAAAGGCCTTATTGTCGGGAACTTGGCCAATGGCCACAAAAACGGCCTTGGTTTTGTGCTCAAAGGTGGTTCCGTCCTCGCGCTCGAAGGTGATACTCTCGAGGGCGTCATTTCCGCTTAGTTTGACAGCTTTGACCGAATGGGTAATTTCTATGTTGCTTGCCTTCTTAACAGCGTCCTGGAGGGTTTTTTCGCCGAAAAAGTGGTCAAACAGGGTGAACATATGCACCTTCTTGCACATGCCACTCAGTAAAAGTGCATACTGCAGGGCGCTGTTGGCGTCACCAATAAGGCTGACCTCTTGACCGGTGAAAAATGGGCCGTCGCAAAGGGCACAATAGTAAACCCCCTTGCCAACCAGCTTGTCCTCACCCTGTAGCCCCAGCGGCCTATGTTTGCAGCCAGTGGCAATTATTACCGACCTTGCCTCATAGCTGGCATATTCCCCCTTGATATCGAAGATGTCGTCTTTTTTTTCAAGTCCAACAACCTTTTCAACCTCGAGGTTGACCCCAAGCTCGTCTATCTGTTCAAAGAGTTTGTCGGCCAGTTCGCTACCCGAAATAGACTTTTGGGTTGGGTAGTTCTCCACGCGTGGACTTTCGGCAATTTGCCCCCCCACGCTCTCTTTTTCGAGCAACAGCACGCTCTTATTATTTCTTAGGGCATAAAGGCAGGCTGTCATGCCTGCCATGCCCGATCCTATTATGGCGATATCGTAAACCACTATTTAACTCCGTCAACATATCTTTTGATTTCGCTTACATTTGTGTATGTTTGCTGATTGCCGTCTACCAGTGCAAACATGGTCGGAGCCTTAGTAACTCCATATTTTTTAGCCAGTTCAGGCCTCTCGGCTGCATCCACAATATTGACCTCTACCCCGCCGTCGGCCAAAATTTTCTTGGCAAGCTTGCAGTTAGGGCAAGTCTTTGTAGTAAACAGCAACGGCTTGTCTAGCTCGGTCTTGTCCACAGTTGGAGGGGTCCACAAACAGTGCTCGGCGTCGTTGTGGCGAACCAACTTTGAGCGGTCAAGGTCGTAGGTCTTTCGCTCTTTAAATTCTTGAGCTTTGCCGTCGTTCCAGTTGGCCACAGGTCTGTAGTAGCCAGTTATACGGCTGTAAACTTCGGTCTTGGAGCCGCAATGAGGGCAAACAGGTTGCTCGCCTGCAAGGTAGCCATGGTTGACGCAAATTGAGTAGGTTGGGCTCATGGTGTAGTATGGCAGCCTGTAGTTTTCGGCAATCTTTCTAACAAGGTTCATGGTGGCTTTCCAGTTGTCTAGTTTTTGGCCAAGGAAGGTGTGGAAAACTGTTCCCGAAGTGTAGAGGGTCTGCAGTTTGTCTTGAATATCCAGTGCTTTAAACACATCTTCGGTGTAGCCAACAGGCAGGTGGCTAGAGTTGGTGTAGTATGGTGCATCGGCGTTGTCGGTGGCAACAATGATGTCTGGGTATCTCTCTCGGTCATGCTTTGCCAAACGGAAGGCCGTACTCTCGGCAGGAGTGGCCTCGAGGTTATAAAGGTCACCATACTGCTCTTGGTAATCAGACAGCCTTTCACGCATAAAGTTAAGCACCTTAACCGAGAACTCCTGGCTCTCTTCGTGAGTTAGATCCTCACCAATCCAGCAGGCGTTGAGGCAGGCCTCGTTCATGCCCACAAGCCCGATGGTTGAGAAGTGGTTGTCAAATGTTCCAAGATAGCTCTTGGTGTATGGATATAGCCCGGCTTCGAGGAGCTTTGAGATGGTCTCTCTCTTAATTTTCAGTGACCTGGCGGCAATATCCATCATATGGCCAAGTCTTTGGAAGAACTCGTCTTCGGTCTTAGAAAGATAGGCAATCCTTGGCATATTGATGGTCACAACTCCCACCGAACCAGTGCTTTCACCCGAGCCAAAGAAGCCACCCGACTTCTTTCTAAGCTCCCTGAGGTCAAGACGCAGACGGCAGCACATTGAACGCACATCACTTGGCTCCATGTCTGAGTTGATGTAGTTGGAGAAATATGGAGTGCCGTATTTGGTGGTCATTTCAAACAGCAAACGGTTGTTCTCGGTCTCACTCCAGTCGAAGTTACGAGTTATTGAGTAGGTTGGAATTGGATACTGGAAGCCACGGCCGTTGGCGTCACCCTCAAGCATGACTTCAATGAAGGCTTTGTTTACCATGGCCATTTCCTTTTCGCAGTCCTTATACTTAAAGTCCATTTCCTTGCCACCCACAATGGCGTTCATCTCGGCAAGGTCAGGCGGACAGGTCCAGTCTAGAGTGATGTTTGTAAATGGCGCCTGAGTGCCCCAGCGAGCCGGAATGTTTACACCGAACACAAACGACTGGATGGCCTGCTTAACTTCGTTATAGGACAGGTTTTCGGCCTTTACGAAGGCTGAAAGATAGGTGTCAAACGACGAGAAAGCCTGTGCCCCTGCCCACTCATTTTGCATGATTCCCAAAAAGTTTACCATTTGGTTGCAAAGGGTGGAAAGATGGGCGGCTGGCTTGCTGGTGATCTTGCCGGTAACCCCGCCAAGCCCCTGTTGGATGAGCTGCTTTAGCGACCAGCCTGCACAATAGCCCGAAAGCATGGACAGGTCGTGGATATGGATGTCGGCGTTCTTGTGTGCGTCGGCAATCTCTTTATCGTAGATTTCGGTCAGCCAATAGTTGGCGGTCAGTGCACCCGAGTTGGACAAAATTAGCCCACCAATTGAGTAGGTCACGGTGGAGTTTTCCTTAACACGCCAGTCGGAGGCTTTTAGGTACTTGTCCACTGTCTGTTTATAGTCAAGAAGAGTGCTACCTATGTTTCGAATCTTCTCATGGTCACGGCGATAAATAATGTAGGCCTTGGCCACGTCTTCATATCCATTTTTCATTAGCACGGTCTCAACCGTGTCTTGGATATCTTCGACGGTTGGTATTGAGTTTTCAAAAGTGTCTAGCTTTTCATCAAGATAAAGATCGGTGAGTTTGGCCATACGCTTAACATCACGTATCTGCCCTTCACCCACACTCATCATTGCCTTAGCTATGGCATTTTCTATTTTGGTAATGTCATAAGAAACCAATCTACCATCTCTTTTTCGAATTTTAGTTAGCATTTCTTTTCTCCTTTTGAATTTTTTTCTCGGCAAGGCTACCCTTCCCGAAATTACCAACAAAATAGCACCACACTAGATTTTGTGTCAATTTTTTAGAGGCAAACACAATATATTGTATTCTTTTTGTGTATTTTGCACAAATTTGCATTTACCACAAGAAAACGATTGAATTGTTAATAACTTTTTTTAAGTCAAAAAAAATAAAAAAATAGTCCCAAAATTCATATAATAGGAAAAATAAAAAAAGTGGCTTTCTTTGCCACTTTTTTTACATTTTTATTTTTCGAGGCAACGGCTTTGACCAAAATGCAAAAGGTCAAACACCATTTTGCCTACCACAACATATAGATTTGATGTCTTGTATCTTGTGGGTGCTATTTTTTAACTTTCTTTATTGTCTGCTTGGTTTTGCTAATTGCCCTTTTGGCTGTGGCCTCTTTGTTTGAGGTTATCTTGACCGACAGGGTGACAATGGTGCCCACCGCAAAGATGCCAAGAGCTATGTGCCACCAGCGAACCGAGCTGTTACCCTCCCCGGCAAACTTGGCACTATACACAAGGCTACCATCCTTGTAGCCAAAGACAATGTCCCCGACGTTGAAGGTAATAATGAGGTAGTCCTGCACGCTGTGCGGCATGGCATTTATGCGGTCAACCACCGACTGGGTTGGATGGTGATACTTGTTGTCCTTGCCCGCACTTACCACAATGCGGTCGGGATTTAAGAGATTCAAAAGTTCGGCGGTATTGCTGGTCGACGAGCCATGGTGACCAGCCTGAAAGACATCGACATTTCTAAAACGCTCTTTTTCATCCTCGGTCAGGCTGCTAATAAAATCGGCTTCAGCATCCTTCTCGGCATCGCCCGTAAACACAAAGGCCGACTGCTTATATTCGAGCAAAATTACCGGTGAGTTGTCGTTGCTCTCCTTATAATACTTGGTTGGATAGCCGTCGGTGTGACCGGTGTCGATGGCCCTCTCCTCCCTAATGGGTGGTGCGAAAAATTCTATGTTAAACTGAGCCGAGTTTGTGGAAGAAATGGTTAGCGAGTCATAAAACACGGTCACCGTGCTGCTCTTTTGCATTCCGTCTTCGACATATGTCTCGGTGTAGGCGTTTTTAATAAAGTTGTTATAGGTCTTTGAAGTGACCTTGTTGATGTTGGTATACGTTTCAGCGTAACCAGCCAGGTCATCAACATAGCCCGAGCTATAAACCGAGATTTGGAAAGGCCTATAAATATGCTTTACGTCGAACTCATCAATGATGGTGGCTGCTCCTCCAACATGGTCGGAATCGGCGTGGGTGACCACAAAATAGTCTATGGTGCTTATATCAAGGGCACGAATATAGCTCACTATATGGTCGGCGGCGGTAATCTCACTGGCATCAATAAGCATGGTAGTCCCGTCGGGAAGACAAATAAGGGTGCTGTCACCCTGCCCCACATCAAGATAGTGTACCGACAGGCCCTCGTCAAAGGCCACATCCTCACCGGCAAAGCCGCTGGCATCGCTAGCAAGTCCCAGTGCCTTTTCGATTGGCCGTGCAAAAATGCAAGAGATTCCGGTCAACAGACCAAGGATTAAAATTATTATAAGTTTTATTGTGAAAACTTTTTTCTTTGTCATTGGTTTGGACATTTTAGTATTCCCTTCTAACTCGGTTTAGTTTAAACCAAAGCTTGTCGGCCTTGCGTTTTGGCTTTTTGGTGACAAGTTTTATTATTCGCTCTTTGTTTTGCATAACAGCGTCGTAGCCAGCCTTTACCATGGCGTCAATGTCGCCTAACTTGCTTGAAGAAAAGCTTTCAAGGTCGGGCTTTAGCACAAGGTCGGCATACTCTAAGGTGTTTTTTACATTGGCCTGCATTATAATTCCAAGCGAACTTTTTAAAACATCAATGAGCTTAAGTGAGTCGGTTCCCGAACCACGGGCACGGTTGACCTCAATGGCCAAAACGGCGTTTGCCCCCATTTTTCGAACAACGTCGGCTGGAACCGTGCAGGTAAGCCCCCCGTCTACAAGGTGCATATCTTCATAGACAACCGGAGTGAACACTCCCGGAACAGCACAGCTGCCCGAGCTGGCCTTGGCAACGCTGCCGCTGGTTATGTTTACCTGCTTGCCCGAGCGAATGTCGACAGCCACAATGGTCAGCGGAGTTTTTAGCTCCGAAAACAAGAGGTCTTTTCCAAAAATATTACGCATGGCCTCTTCGATGTTAGAGCTGTCCGAAGGCTTCCAAATAAGGTGGCTGTCTCGAATATCTTTAACACGCAGCTTTTTGAGCTCTTCGACCATCTTCTTGGGACTATACCCAGCCGCATAAAGCCCGCCCACCATAGAGCCAGCACTTGTGCCTGCCACATAGTCAGCCTCAATTCCAAGCTCTTCAAGAGCCATCAAGACACCTATGTGTCCAATTCCCCTAAGGCCGCCGCCACCAAAGGCTATACCCAGCTTTAGGTTTTTGTTTTTTATAACTTTCCCATTTTCGTCTAAGGTTTTTTTCTTAAAAAGTCCCATATTAATCCTCGATATAATTATAACAACCGCAAAAAATTTGAGCAACAAAAAAATGGCAATAGACTTGCCATTTTATTTTTTTAAGCATCCTCTAAGATCATCGAGAAGCTGGTAATATTTGTCATTTACTGTCTTATGCTTTTTCTCATAGTCTCTAATTTTGTCTTCTAACAGTTTTTGCTGAAGCTTTGCCTTTGGGTCATACTTTAAATCATATTCCATTTTGGCTTTTACTTTTTTGGACTCTTCAACAAAGTCGCAGTCCACCCTTGCTATCATTTCTTCAAAGCTCTCAAAATATTTTTTATCTGAGGTAACTTTTTCTTTAAACCTGTCGCAAACATCAATCAGGCAATCCAAAAGCTCGGCTTGGCTACTTGCTGGGACAATGTCTTTGTTTGTGAGTTTAAATTTTTTGGCAAGGCTTAGCAATATTTGGTTCACCTTCTGGTTTTGTTCGCTTGCAAATTGAACCAACATACCTTCGTTTATATTGGTCACATCGCCATATTGGCTGAGGTACTTGTTAGATTTGAGGTCATTGACAGTTTGCGAATAAAGATCATGGGTGTCCATGAATTTTTGGATGTATTTTACAATTATTTTGATGTATTTTCTAGTAATGTCGATATCATTTTGCTCCAAAATGTTTGGGCTAAGTTTTGTTACGCAGACAATATCGTCTTTTAAATGAATATATTCGTCTTGAAGTTCTACAAATAACATATTTTTTCTCCTTTGCTACTATACAACATTTTTGCCGTTAAGTCAAGTGGGTAAAATTTTGTATGCTATCTATTGAAAAAATTATAAATATATGGTATACTTTATGTAATAATGGAGGTGGAAAATATGGCAAACAGACAAAACAGCATAGATTCTAAGCAAATCTCCAACGAGATGGCTGATTTTGTTAAGGCCAACTATTCATCACGTGCCGAAGCTCGTGAAGTGATTAGCCTTGCAAACGAGATCATGGACCTCGCAAACAGCCAAGAATATCTAAGTCTTACCGACGAACAGATAAAAGCCCGTTCTGCCTCACTAAAAGAGCGAATCCAAAATGGTGCAAAGCCTGGCGAAATTGAGGCCGAGGCCTTTGCCCTTGTAATAACTGCCACCGACAGGGTTCTTCATAAAAGGCAGTTTGCCACCCAAATTTTGGGCGGGCTGTCCATTCAAAGTGGGCATATTGCCGAAATGGGTACTGGCGAAGGCAAAACCCTTGCCTCGCTTATGCCAATCTATTTGCAGGCTCTGTCCGGCCAGGTGCACATTGCCACCTCTCGAGAAGAGCTTGCCATTCGTGACTGCCTTGGAATAGACGAAAACGGCCAAAGGCAGGCCTGTGCTGCCGACGTTTTGAGATACCTCGGGCTAAATGTTGGAATAACTCTTAGCGACACCGAGTTTGAAAACCTTCAATCTGAATCGCAAGATGCAATTAACTTTGACAACAACTTTGACGCCAAGGTTGCCGCCTACCAAGCCGACGTGGTTTATGGCACAACCTCAGAGTTTGCCTTTGACTACCTTAAAAACAACATGGCCAAGAGCAAGGATGCTCAAATTGCTATCCCACCCCGCTCGACCATGCTTCTAGACGAGGCCGACTTCACACTTATCGACGGGCAAAGCAATCCATTTGTAATCAGCCCAGCTTACACTCACGACACCCGAAACCCTGTGGTTTTGCGTGGACTTACCACAATAAAGACCTTGAGAGAAGAGAGAGACAAGGTAAAAGAGGCCATGCTCAAAGCCAATGCCACAAGCAAAGAGATTGCCGAGGCTCAAAGCCAGTTCTATAGCATTGACCCCGCCACCCTTGAGCTTTCGTTTGGGCCAAAGGGTCACGAGTTTTTGCTCTCGGTCTATGGCTCTGAAGACAAAATTAAAGCCAACACCCAGTTTTTGAATGACCTTGTGCGTGAAGACATGGTGGTAGACAGCACCAGAAGAGCTGACCAGTTCGCTGTAAGGCTTAAAACCATTGTTGAAGAACTTAGAAATCAATATCTCAGCTCGGGCAAGAGCGAGAGCGAGGTGGACGACCTTATAGACAACATAATTGAAATAAACCCTGACACTGGAGTGTCGCTTGGGCCAGTTGGGGACCGCATCGCCTCCGACTTTTATGGTTCAAGTTCAATTGACCCTTCGCTTAGCCTTGAAGACATCGACTTTGACCCAACCTACGACTTTGTCAACGACCAAATGATTCAAGAGTACCACTTTATACAAAACGCCCTGATCGCCAACTTCATGTTTGAAGAGGGCAAACAATATATTGTTGAGGACGGCAAGATTGTCGTCATCGACAGCACGGGAACAAAGCAGCCTTCTCACCGCTTCTCAAACGGCCTTCACCAGGCACTCGAGGCCAAGCACGGGCTTGAACTGTCGCCTGAGAGTGACGCCGTTGCAAAGATAACCGTGCCCGCATTCTTAAATCTTTATCGTGGTTTTTCGGGAATGACTGGAACAGCCTTCGACGCAAGCAAGGAATTTGCCTCGGTCTATGATATAGACATCAACCGCATACCAAGACTTAAAGGCTCAACCCGTAAAGATGTGTTCAAAACCTTTGAAACCAAGCAGGAAAAGCTTAACGCCATACTTGACTACGTTCTAGCCTGCCAAAAGACAGGGCAACCTGTACTTCTTGGCACCACCAGCGTTGAAGAAAGCCGTGAGTTCGACAGACTCTTGGCTGCAAACAACATCCCTCACGAAGTCTTAAACGCCGAAAAAGACAACGCCTCTCGAGAAAAGGCCATCATTGCCAAGGCCGGTAAAAAGGGTGCTGTCACCATTGCCACTGCCATGGCCGGCCGTGGAACCGATATCTCGCTTGGCGGCGGAGACAAAGCCGAAAAGGCTGAGCTTGAACAAAAAGGCGGGCTCATGGTTATTCTAACCCAGCTTTCAGCCTCCGAGCGAACAGCCGAACAACTTAGGGGTCGTGCAGGAAGATTTGGAGACGTTGGAACAACTATAACCTGCGCCAGCCTTGAAGACGAAGTGGTAATAACCTATTGCAAGCAAAACAACATTGAGCTTGAGGGCGTTGGGCCAAAGAAGATGCAAAGGATCATCCAAAGGGCTCAGCACGCCGCCGAAGTCTACGATAAAAAAGGCCGTGAAAACGCCATTAAAGTAGACAAGGCCTACATTGACCAAATGAACATTATCTATGGCATACGCCAAGACATATTGGATGGCAACTATTTTAGAAAAAAGGTCGGCGACAACTATGTTCCAGACTACACCATTATTGACGAGTGGGTGGCCGATTATATGTCTAGCAGGATTGCTACGGCCATTGATAGCAACACCGCTCAGGGCGATATCGACATGGTAAAGCTTACTAACGACCTCAAACTTGCTCGAGTTTTGCCTGCATCGGCCAGCCTTGAAGAGTTCACCGACCAAAAAGGACAAAACACTGTCACCAAGCAAGAGCTGCAAAAGGCCATCTTGAATATGGGCTACGAAAACTACGACCAAAAAAAGGAAGAACAGTTAAAGAGCGGTACTTTTGAAGACAAACTTCAAAGGATGATGATAAACTCCATCGACAAGGCTTGGACCGACCATATCTATGGCATGGAGCAAATAAAGAGCCAGCTCTTCACTCGCACCTTCGGTTCGCAAAACTTTGAAGACGATTACCGCAAGATATGCTACACCGAATTCAACCAAAACGTGGTTGACCGCATTATGGAAGAGACCAGCTATGAACTTTTGAAGCCTACCCCTGCCCCTGCTCGCAGGATCACCCTAAAAAGATCGACCGAAAGAAAGGACCTATAGAAATTAAAGTTATGTTAAAAAAATTAAGTGCCGTTTGGCACTTAATTTTTTTATTCCCCTTTCATCTCAACTATGTTTTGGGCTTTCCCATCCAGTATCTGTTTGCAGAGCACCACCGACTGGCCAATGGCCTTTTCAATGTCGTCATCCTCAACCCCAAGTGGCAGACAGCCCTCTTCCTTTTCTATATAAGTCTGGCTGGCCTGAACGCGAGCAAACTTCACCATATTCAGTCCGCCCTCAATGCCGTTTTTCTTTTGCTTGTTTCGTATTGCCACGCAGCCGAGCTTAAACATCCATGTGGGAATAGTTACAACCTTCTTTCCCTCGCAGCCCATATATTTATGGACAATGGTCAAAAACTCCTTCCACGAGAGGTTGTACCAGCCGATTGGGTAGCAGTTGCCGCCCTTGTTTTTCTCCATTGCCCCGGCAATGGCCTGCCCCACCTGCCTGGTGGTGACCATGGTTGTTCCACCCTTTGGCCACATGGTCGACTTTTTCATCTTTGCTATCATCTCTACTAAAAACACCCAGACCGGTTTACGCCCTGGCTGCGTGCCAAAGATGTATGGCAATTCTAGTACGGCCACGTCAAAATTGTCATCGGCAAAACTTAATGCTATCTTTTCTTGGTCAATGCGGCTGCGGATGTATGGGTGGTATTTAGCAAGCTCCAGCTTTGGCCATTTCTTGGCAAAGTAGGAAAAATACGAGCCTAAGATGACAGCATGTTTTACTCCGCACTCCTTGGCAAGCCTTAGTAGCCTTTCAAGCGGATCGTTGTTATATTTTTTGAACATCTCATAAACAGGTGGTTTACCCTCCACCCTTTCGTCTATGCCGGCAGCAAAGACAAAGCCCTCGCAGCCCTGCATATAGTTTTTCAGTTGCTGGTCGCTGAGCTCAAGGTAGTTGCCAAACTCCAGTTTCATTTCTTTTGGCAGGTCGGCTCCCTCGGGCAAAGGTGGAAGAGCAATGCTTTTAACCTCATGTCCACGATTAATCAGCTCCTTTGCACCCATGCTACCAAGCAGGCCGGTTCCGCCTATCATAAAAATTTTCATAATCTTCTCCTATGGCTATTTTAACACCAAGAGCCAAAAATGCAAAACAAATGCCAAAAATTAGACAAATTTGTCAAAATAACTTTATAATATTCATATTTTACTGGCCAAATGTTTGGTAAAAGTTGCTTTTTGTGTTAAACTAACAAAAGGTATTAAATTATGATTGTTTCACTAACTGGCGTAACTGGGAACATGGGCTATGAAGCTATAAAAGAGGTTTTGACCCTAAATAGCGTTGAAAAAGTCAAGGCTCTGGTTTTCCCTACCGACAAAAGAGTTAAAAAGATTAGAATGCTGGGCTCCAGGGTGGAGATTATCCTCGGCAGCCTTGCCGACATGGATGTTTGCGAAAATTTGGTCAAGGACGCTGACTATGTGGTAAACATGGCGGCGGTCATCCCACCAATGAGCGACCAATATCCTAGCCGCGCCGTGGCCTGCAATGAAGTGGGGGTCAAAAACCTTATTGCCGCCATTGAAAGACAGAGCGTGCAGCCAAGGTTCATACACATCTCGACGGTGGCTCTATACGGCAACCGCACCCATGTTCACCCATGGGCTAGGATTGGTGACCCGCTGCTCATCTCCCCTTTCGACATCTACACCATAACCAAGATGCGTGGGGAGTTCGCCGTGCTTGAAAGCAATATCGACCGCTTTGTGGTGCTGAGGCAAACGGCCTGCCTGTATGACGGGCTCATTTTCTCCAACCTCAGCGACGGGCTGCTCTTTCATACCTGCTTTAACTCCCCACTCGAGTGGATAACCGTGCACGACAGCGGCGTGTTGATTAAAAACATCATTGAAAGGGACAGCACCCTAGCTGACCTTGACGACAAGTTTTGGAGAAAATGTTTCAACATCGGCGGCGGAGACAAAAACCGCATAACCGGCTACGACACCTTCAACGAGGGCTTAAAGCTGGTTGGAGGCAAAACCAAAGACCTGTTCGAGCCAAGCTTTAATGCCATTCGCAACTTTCACGGCGTGTGGTTCTACGATGGGCAAGAACTTGAAGAGTTATTCCACTACCAAAGTGAGACGGTGGAAGAATATTGGAAGCAGCTATTTAAAAAATATCGTGTTATGAAAATTGCCCGCATCTTCCCTAAAAAACTTATCAAAAAAATAGCCATAATGCGGCTATTTAAGGATCCAAATTCGGTTAGGTATTGGTACAATAATAATGACGAAGCCCGACTTTTGGCCTATTTTGGTGGAAAAAGTAACTACGAAAGGCTGATGCAAATTGGCTGGGATTATTTTCCACTCCTGGTTGAAAACAAGGACCAAAACGGCAATTTTATAGACTTTGCAGCACTGAAAGACCCAAAAAATGCTTCGCTCACTCCGCACTTTTACGACGAGAGCAAGCCAATCGACATCGAGGCTCTACGCTCGGTGGCGAGGGCACATGGCGGCCGCCTGCTCTCAAAGAAGTTTGTATCGCTCTATGACAAGCTAAAATGGCAAAATAGCGACGGCGACACCTTTATAGCAAGGCCATATACTGTGCTATTTGGAGGGCATTGGTTCAACCCGTCCTACAAGAATAATGTTTGGGATTTTGACCGCCTAGCCAAGGTCGACAAGGTCTACGCCAGCCTTTGGTATGACAGCCACAGCCCCGAAGAAAACCATTTCTATTCCTGCGACACCAACTTTAATGCCTGTGTAGCTATAGTTCCGCATCGCTTGCGATGCGGCCCTAGTCTCCGCACATAAGGCGAATATAGTGCCCAGTGCGTCGAAAGAAGAACGTCTGTGACCTCGTCGAAGCTCAAGCTCAATTGTCAGCAAGTTTCTTACGGAACTTGCCGCCTGCAATCCCTTGGCTTCTCCTCTCCCCACCAAGCTACGCTTGTCGGGGGTCCCTGAAAAGATTAGCCAGCAACCCTCTTTCTTAGCCCTTGTCACCATCTTCACCTTATCTGCTGCTTTACAAGCATGAAATTGTGATCAGTTGACATCGTAAAATAGGCATCGCTGTTGGCGAGATTGCAGTTTCGCCCCCGTTTGGTGAGCAAGCTCACCACCTTCTTCGTCGAAGTTCGAGTGCCGTTTAAAAGCAATCATGCTACGCAGGCTTGCCTTTGCTAACCCTCGAACTTCTCCTCTCCCCACCAAGCTACGCTTGTCGGGGACCCCTTTATGTCGGGGGAGACTTGAGAAGATGAGATTGTTGCCATTCGTGGCTCCCCCTAGACGGAGGGAGCTGGTCGGAGACCTGAGGGGGTGAAAAGTATCCGCTTTCACGATGTAAGCCAACAATTATTTAGCCTTGTAAAGTAGCAGATAGTGCGAAATTTAAAAATAAAACCCCCGAAATAGGTTCTCCGCAACACTATTGCTGTGCGGAAGGTTCTACTTCGGGGGTTTTATTCTAAATTTCACGCTAGGTGCGGCTATATGGGCCGCGAGGCAAGCCTCGCGGAACTAAACGGCCTCGACGCCATAATTCGTGCGTAGCACGAGTATCATTCGGCCAAAGGCCGAGTATAATTCAGCCGTAAGGCTGAGTATAATTCGCCCGCACAGCGAGCGAGTATAACTAGTTTGAAAGCACTATACCAACTCAATGACAGCCATTTGTGCTCCATCCCCACGCCTTAAACCGGTCTTGATGATGCGGGTGTATCCGCCGCCCTTGCCGTTTTCTTCGGCACGTTGAGCGTACTTTGGAGCATAGTCCTCAAATAACTTCTCAATTAGTGGGTGCTTGATGTCACCCTTTCTTGCTTTGAAGGCTTGCTTCTTTTCGCCACGAACTCTTTGTTCTTGTCTGTCCTCAAGAAGGCTCATAAGCTTTCTTCTTGCAGCAAGTTTTTGTCCACCGTCTTTGGATTGAGAAATTTTCTTCTCTTTGCCCTTTTCGTCTTTAGTAACCTTTTCTTCGGTTACAACGTCTTTGTAGCTTCTAACAGCTAGAGTAATGCACTTTTCAGCATATCTAGCAGCTTGCTTTGCACGGTCAAGAGTGGTCTCTACCCTGCCATACCACAAAAGGTCGCTTGCAAGAGAACTGATCATAGCCAATCTTTGGTCGGTAGGTCTTGATAATTTTTGCGTATTCATAGTTTCTCTCCTTATTCTTCCCTTGATTTTAGGCTTAGACCAAGGCTCTCGAGTTTATGAATAACCTCGTCAAGCGACTTGCGTCCAAGATTTTTAACTTTGAGCATATCCTCTTCGCTCTTGTGGATAAGGTCTTCAACAGTGTTGATACCTGCTCTCTTTAGGCAGTTGTATGAACGAACTGACAGGTCCATATCCTCAATGCTCATGATCATGAGCTTGTGCACCTTGTCTTCCTCACGGCTGACAAGTATTGATGTGCTTTCCATGCTCTCAACAAGCTCAACAAACATATTGAAGTGCTCGTTAAGAAGCTTTGCAGCAAGGCTTACAACTTCTTTTGATGAAGAAGTGCCGTTTGTGGTAACTTCCAAAACCAGTTTGTCGTAGTCGGTGTTTTGACCAACACGGGTGTTTTCAACCTCATATGACGCACGACGAACAGGAGTGAAGATGCTGTCGATGGCGATATAGCCAACTGGAAGGCTTACATCCTTGTTGTGGTCGGCTGAAACATAGCCACGGCCGCAACCCACCATGATCTCCATGTCGAGGTTGCCGTCCGACTCAAGAGTGCAGATGTACATGTCTGGGTTAAGGACCTTAACCTCGTCATCTTCCTCAATGTCGGCAGCTGTTACAACAGCTGGGCCCTTCTTCTTAAGATGAAGCACCTTTTTGAAATTGTTATCGTCTTTCAAAACTCTAACAGCCAGGCCCTTCATGTTAAGTACGATTTCGGTGACGTCTTCTTTGCAGCCCTTAAGTGTGGTAAACTCATGAGCCACGCCCTCAATCTTGATATTTGTGACTGCACTGCCAGGAAGGGCTGAAAGCAACACCCTTCTAAGTGCGTTACCAATGGTAACACCAAAGCCTCTCTCAAGTGGCTCTAGGATGAACTTAGAATATGCTCCGCCGTCCTCTTCAACGCATTCAATTCTTGGTTTCTCTATCTCTAACATTTAACTTTGCCTCCTGTTATTTAGAATAAAGCTCGATAATCAAGTGTTCCTCAATGTTGAGGTCGATGTCCTCACGGGCAGGAAGGTTAACAACCTTGCCGGTAAGCTTTTCTGGGCTAAATTCAAGCCACTTTGGAATAACCACTCTTGTCTCTTTAACAGCCTTGAATGGTGCTTTTTGAGTTTTGTTCTCCTTAACAGCAACAACGTCGTTTACCTTTACTGAGTATGAAGGGATGGTAACACGCTTGCCGTTGACGGTGATGTGGCCATGGTTGACAAGTTGTCTTGCAGCAGCACGGCTAGAAGCAAGGCCCATGCGGTAAACCACGTTGTCTAGTCTTCTCTCAAGAAGGCTTAGCATATTCTCACCAGTTTTACCACGCATTCTTTCAGCTTCAACATAATACTCATGGAATTGCTTTTCAAGAAGGCCATAAGCTCTCTTGACCTTTTGCTTTTCACGAAGCTGGTTTTGATACTCACTTGGTTTTCTTCTTGTGTTAGGATGTTGGCCAGGGATACTAGGTCTTCTTTCCATGGCACATTTTTTAGAGAGGCATCTTTCGCCCTTCAAAAAGAGCTTTGCACCCTCTCTTCTGCATAGTCTGCAGTCTGCATCAGTGTATTTTGCCATTTTCTATCTCCTTTTAAATCCTTCTTCTCTTTGGTGGACGGCATCCGTTGTGCGCTATAGGCGAAACATCACGGATGAGAGTTACTTCAAGGTCGGCCGATGCAAGAGAACGAATTGCTGACTCTCTTCCATTGCCTGGGCCCTTAACATACACCTCGACAGATTTTAGGCCATACTCTTTGGCCTTTTTAGCTGCTCTTTCTGCAGCTTGTCCGGCTGCAAAAGGAGTGCTTTTACGGTTACCCTTAAAGCCGAGCTCACCTGAGCTGCACGAAGCAAGAGTGTTGCCTTGTGTGTCGGTTATGGTAACAATTGTGTTGTTAAAGGAAGATTGAACATGGACAACACCTTTATCAACATTGGTGGTAATTTTACGTTTCTTTGTTGTAGATTTCTTTGCTGTAGCCATTTATACTCTCCTTATTTCTTCTTGATCGAACTTGAAATTCTAGGGCCTTTACGTGTCCTAGCGTTCGAGCGGGTCGACTGCCCACGAACAGGTAGACCTTTTCTGTGTCTAACCCCTCTATACGAGCCTATCTCTTGAAGAGCCTTGATGTTCATTGCAACTTCTCTCTTCTTGTCACCTTCAACAGATAGATTCTTGTCCATGTAATCACGGATTTTACCAATCTCAGCTTCGGTTAAGTCTTTAACGCGTGTGTCTGGATTGATCTTGGTTGCAGACAAAATTTTGTTTGCAGTAACCCTACCTACTCCGTAAATATAGGTAAGCCCAATTTCTACTCTCTTATCGTTTGGTAAGTCTACACCAGCAATACGAGCCATTTTTTTCCTCCAAAATAGAATTTTTTGTTTTTTTGTGGCACTGCCACTATATCTTTTCGCACGAGGTAGATTTCTCTATGCCGCTCCACGTGCGGTTATTTTTAAGTTCATTAACCCTGAACTTGTTTGTGCTTAGGGTTCTTGCAAATAACTCTGACTTTGCCTTCTCTTCTAATAACTTTGCAGTTTTCGCAGATTGGCTTAACACTTGCTCTAACTTTCATTTTTCTTATCTCCTTAAAGTTTTTTCTACTTGCTTCGCCAAATAATTCGACCTTTGCTTAAATCGTATGGACTCATTTCAAGCTTGACTGTGTCCCCTTCGTAAATATGGATGAAATTCTTCCATAACTTACCCGAAAGATAGGCTGTTACAATGTGCCCGCCGGCTATTTGCACTTTAAATGTTGCACCCGGCATGGCCTCAACCACTGTTCCTTCGGTTACAATTACATCATCTTTACTCAATGTCTTATCTCCATTTTAATCTATTTTTGTTAAGATTTCAACCCCATCTGAGCAAATTAAGACGGTGTTTTCGTAGTGTGCACTAGGTTGACCGTCTACAGTTCGAGCGTCCCAACCTCTTAACTTCAGTTCGTATGAGCCCATATTGATCATCGGTTCGATGGCAATAGTCATACCTGCTTTTAAGCGTATTCCGCTACCTTCGATGCCGTAGTTTGGCACTTCGGGGTCTTCATGCATTTGCTTTCCAATCCCGTGACCTACCATAACCCGTACAACTGAGTAGCCATGTTTTTCGGCGTGGCGTTGGACTCTCGCCCCAATGTCGCCCAGCCGACTGCCGTCTTTTAGGCCCTTTATGGCCTCAAAGAAGCATTCTTTTGTCACTTCAACTAGTTTTTTCTTTTCCTCGCTGACCTCTCCAACCAGGAAAGTGCGAGCTGCATCGCCGTGGTAACCATCTTTGTACGCCCCAACGTCGATGCCAATTATTTGCCCCTCTTGAAGGATTATATCCTTCTTTGGTATCCCGTGAACCACCACGTCATCAATGGATGCACAGATGGATGCGGGAAAGCCATGATAGTGCAAGAATGAGGGTTTTGCACCTTGGCTTATGATATAGTCATGAGCGATTCGGTCAAGCTCCAGAGTGCTGATACCCGGTCTAATGTATTTTTCGACCTCTCTCAGCGCTCCGGCAGTTATCCTGCCCGCCTCCCTCATTTTTTCGATTTGCTCGGGAGTTTTGACTGTTATCATTTCAACATCTCCAAAGCCATTTTTAAAGTCTCATCTTTGTCCTCAGGACATTTCAAAGTCTTTAATATCTTTTTGTTTTGGTAATACTCAATCAGCGGTTTGGTCTGCTCGGTGAAGGTGTCAAAACGCTTGGCAACTGTTGCAGGATTGTCGTCGTCACGAGTGTACCACTCGCCACCACAATCGCAAGTTTTGCCCACTCCTTTCCAGGCTACATTGGCCACCTTGCCACATTTGCAACAGGTTATTCGCCCACCGATTCGCTTTACAATGACATCTTTGTCGACATCAAGGTAGAGACAGGTGTCAATTTTGACCATTTTATCAAGAAGTTCGGCTTGCTCGATGGTTCTTGGAAAGCCATCTAGAATGTAGCCGTTTTTGGTATCCTTCTCGTTTAGCCTCTTTTTTAGCATTTCAAGCACAATGGTGGTTGGAACCAGCTTGCCTTCGTCCATATATGTCTTGGCCTGCAGCCCTTCCTTTGTGCCTTCTTTTATGGCATTTCTCAGTAAATCGCCAGTGGATATGCTTGGAATTTTAAGGTTTTCAACCAGCCCAGCGGCCAGCGTTCCCTTTCCCGATCCAGGAGCTCCCAACAATACTAATTTCATATACACCTCATAAATTTGGCTTTCCCTCAAGGCCTAGGCCTTGAGGAGAAAAGCTATAGAATGTTCTTATGTCTCTTCATCATCAGCTGTGCTTCTAGCTGAGTGTTAAACTCAATGGCAACGCTGACAACGATTAGCATACCAGTTGCAGTAAAGGCGTTTATAAGCCCTAGCGAGCCGCCCGCAACATATCTAAACACGATGGATGGCACAATGGCAATGAATGCAAGGAAGATTGCGCCAAACAGGGTGATTCTCTTTGAAACCCTGGTTAGATAGTCGGTGGTTGGCTTTCCAGGACGAATACCTGGGATAAAGCCGCCTTGCTGCTGGATGTTTTGGCTGACATCGGCAGGATTGAATTGAATTTGTGCATAGAAGTAGGTGAAGAACAATATCAACAAACCTACAAGTATACTATAGATAACTCCGCCCGCACCGATATAGTCATAGTAGAATTTAGCGAACCAACCACTATCCCTTGTCAGTCCTGCAAGCTGCATGATGATGTTAGGGAAAGTTATGATGGCTGTTGCGAAGATGATTGGAAGAACGCCGCTCGCATTAACTTTGAGTGGGATATATGATGATTGACCACCATACATCTTTCTTCCCTTAACCTGCTTTGCATATTGCACAGGAATCTTTCTTTCGGCCATATCTACAAATACGATAAGTGCAAACACAACAAATGCCATTGCTAAAAAGCCAAGTAGCTCCCACAAGGAGTTTAGATCACCCTTGAAGATGTTGCCAATTGATGTGGCAACCGATAGTGCAGATGTTGCGATGATACCAATGAAGATTATGAGCGAAAGTCCGTTGCCCACGCCCTGCTCGGTGATGAGGTCACCCAGCCACATGGTTATGCATGTTCCGGCAATCATTACCACTATAACAAAGATTGCAACCAGCCACTTTAGGTTCTCGCCAAAGATTGGGGCTATTGAATCCATGCCGAAGCCTAGAACAATACCAATACCTTGGGCGATAGCCAAAACTAGCGCAACAATTTTTGTTATGAGGTTAATTTTTTGACGGCCGTCATCGCCCTGTTTGCTCAGCCTTTCGAGTGCTGGAATACCAACAGTCAAAAGTTGCACGATGATTGATGCGTTAATATAAGGTGTAACACCGAGGGCGAAGAACGCACCATTGGCAAGTGCACTACCTGTAACAGCGTTTAGCAGGGTCAAAATCCCTGTTCCCCCGGCTTCGACGGCACTTTTGTACACGTCGGGCAAAATTCCGGGGATTGGTAGATAGCAGCCAAGGCGATATACCAAAAGAAGCAATAGTGTTATCCAAATCTTCTTTCGTATGTCACGATTCTTAAAAGCTTCACCTAGTGTTTTAAACATTATAGCACCTCAACAGTTCCGCCGGCCTTGGTTATTTTTTCAACCGCACCTTTGGTGAATTTGTTTGCCTTTACAGTTAAAGGCTTTGTCAGGTTTCCGTTGCCAAGCACCTTGAGGCCATAAGGCTCAATCTTTGCAACAAGGCCGGTTGCCTTAAGCATTTCGGCGGTTACAACGGTGTTTTCAGCAAACCTGTCTAGATCACTGACATTGATTGTTGTGTACTCTTTTTTGAAGATGTTTGTCCAGCCACGCTTTGGAAGTTGACGAATAAGTGGCATTTGTCCACCTTCGAATCCAGGACGAACTCCACCGCCCGAACGAGCGTTTTGTCCTTTGTGACCCTTACCGGCAGTTTTACCTGTTCCCGACCCAATTCCACGGCCAAGTCTCTTGGTTGGACGGGTTGAGTTAGGTGCTGGAGAAAGTTCATGAAGTTTCATATTAGTTCTCCTTCACGCTGACAAGATGCTTAACCACGAAGATCATGCCTCTTATCTGTGCGTTGTCTGGTTTTTGGCTCTCATCGCCAAGCTTTTTAAGGCCAAGGGCAAGAAGAGTTCTCTTTTGCTTAACAAGCCTTCCGTTTGGACTCTTTACAAGCTTTACTGTCAAAGTCTTTTCAGCTTTGGCCTTGCTCTTTGGCTCAGCCTTAACGGCTGCAGGTGCTACAGGAGCTGCAGCTACTTCTTCAACCTTTACAGCTTTTGCATTAGCTTTGGCTGCAGTTTTGGCAGCTGGAGCTTTTGCAGTTGCTGTTTTTGCTGGAGCTTTAGCAACAGTTGTCTTAGCAGTTGTGGCCTTGGCTGCAGTAGTTTTTGCAGGAGCTTTAGCAGCAGTTGCCTTAGCAGTTGTAGCCTTGGCTGCAGTTGTCTTTGCAGGAGCTTTAGCAGCGGTTGCCTTGGCAGCTGGAGCTGTTTTAGCAGCGGTTGCCTTTGTGGTAGCTACCTTAGCGGCTGCGGTCTTTGTTGTAGCGGCCTTAGCTGTTGTAGCTTTGGCTGCAGGAGCCTTTGCGGTGGCTGTTTTTGTTGTGGTTTTTGGAGCAGCCTTTGCTGTTGTTGTCTTTTTTGTCTCTGCCATTTTTTGCTCCTCCTTACCTTATTTCCTCGACACTCTTACCTCTAAGAGCGGCGATTTTTTCTGCACTTCGTAGCTTCATAAGCCCATCAAATGTAGCTTTAACGCTGTTTACTGGGTTGTTTGAGCCATAAAGTTTTGCTGTAATATCCTTAATTCCGGCAAGTTCGACAACATCACGAACTTTACCACCGGCGATGACACCGGTACCTTCGGTTGCAGGCATCAAAAGCACTTTTGTGGTTTCGAACTGTCCAACAACTTCATGTGGAATGGTAGTTCCAAAGATATCGACGTTTACCATGTGACGCTTTGCATCAACGCTGGCCTTTTCGATAGCCAAGGTAACTTCGGTGGCCTTGCCCATTCCAACGCCCACTCTACCGTTGCGGTCGCCCGCTACGACAATGGCGTTGAAACGCATTTTACGTCCACCTTTAACGGTTTTAGAAATACGGTTAACATTAACCATTTTCTTGTCGATGCCGTCGCTGACTTTTTCTTGACGGCCTTCACGCTTACCTCTAGAAGGCTTAGAGCCTTGCCTGTTATTGAATTTTCTTTCATTTGGCTTTGCTGGTGCCTCGGCTGGGGTTTCAGCCTCAACACTTGCCACGATAATTTCTTCTGCCATACTCTATCCTCCTAAAACTCCAAGCCTGCTTTTCTAGCACCTTCGGCTAGGCTTTCAACACGTCCGGTATAGATATATCCGCCACGGTCGAAGACAACCTCTTTGATGCCAGCTTTAACAGCTTTTTTACCAACAGCCTCACCTACGACAAAGGCTTGCTCTTTCTTGTTCTTACCCTCAAGCTTAGAAGCTAGGGTCTTGTCAAGCGAGCTTGCAGAGCAGAGAGTCTTGCCTGCGTTATCATCGATAACTTGGGCGTAAATGTGTGAAGTTGAACGATAAACGTTTAATCTTGGTCTCTCGCTGGTTCCAGCAAGAGTGTTTCTTATGCGGTCATGCTTAGCTTTTCTAACTTTGTTTTTATCTTCTCTCTTAAACATTTTACCTCTCCTTATTTCTTCTTAGCGCCTTTCTTTATTTCCTTACGACGGACAACTTCATTGGTGTAGTGAATTCCATATCCGTGATAAGGCTCAACAGGCTTTAGTGCCTTGATATCGGCTGCGAACTGACCAACTCTTTCCTTGTCGATGCCGGCAACAACAATGTCGGTAGCGTTTGGAACGGTTACGGTCAACCCCTCAGGGATGGTCACAACCACTGGGTGCGAAAGCCCAAGGTTCATAGTGAGCTTGTTTCCAGACACTTGAAGCTTGTAACCAACGCCGGCCACGGTAAGTGACTTTGTAAAGCCTTCGGTAACACCCTTTACCATGTTGGCAAGTAGTGCCCTATAAAGGCCGTGTTTTGCTTTAACTTCTTGCATATCGTTTGCCCTTGTTAAAATAACTGCTGGCTTGCCATTGTGCTCGCCACGAGTTAAAGAAATGCAAGATGTATCAAATTGTTGACGAAGAGTACCCTTTGGACCAGTAACTACCAAATAACCATCGGTGGTTTGGTCAACGGTGACGCCTCCAGGAAGCTCGACAGGAGCTCTACCAATACGACTCATAACTCTTCCTCCTTACCAGATGTAGGCAAGCACTTCGCCGCCAACACCAAGTTTTCTAGCATTTTTATCGGTCATGACACCTTTAGATGTCGAAACGATGGCAATGCCAAGCCCACCAAGCACCTTAGGGAGCTCGTCTGCACTTGCATAGATTCTCAGGCCGGGCTTAGAGATTCTCTTAAGACCGGTGATAACCTTTTCTCCCTTAGGGCCGTATTTAAGTTTAACAACGATATTCGTAAATTTGCCGTCATTAACTTCTTCGAAAGAGGAAATGTAACCCTCATCAAACAAGATTTGAGCGATGTCTTTCTTCATCTTAGAAGCCTCAAAAGATACGGTATCTTTTTTAGTAACTTGGGCGTTACGAATTCTTGTTAGCATATCTGCTATTGGATCTGTAGTCATTTTTATTTCCCCCCTTTACCAACTAGACTTCTTAACACCTGGGATTTGTCCCTTGTATGCTAGCTCTCTGAAGCAAATTCTGCAAATTCCGTACTTTTTGAGCACTGAATGAGGTCTGCCACAGATAGAGCAACGGGTGTACTCTCTTGTTGAATATTTTTGTGGTTTTTGTTGTTTGTTTATCATTGATTTCTTAGCCATATCTTTCTCCTTAATTATGCCTTAAATGGCATCCCCATGAGTTTTAGAAGGCTTCTTGCTTCGTCATCGGTCTTAGCCGTGGTGACAAAGCAAATGTCAAAGCCACGAATCTTCTCGATCTTGTCGTATACAATTTCAGGGAAGATAAGCTGCTCACGTACGCCATAAGCATAGTTTCCTCTTCCATCGAAAGAATTTGGATTGAGGCCTCTAAAGTCACGCACTCTTGGAAGGGCGATTGCAAGGAATTTGTCCATAAATTCGTACATCCTCTTTCCACGAAGGGTAACTTTTGCGCCTACTTTCATGTTTTGACGAACTTTGAAGTTCGCAACGCTCTTTTTGGCCTGTGTTACAAGTGGCTTTTGGCCAGCAATTGCAGCAAGCTCATCAACAGCGAGGTTGAAACTCTTTGAGTTGTCTTTAACATCGCCAAGTCCCATGTTAAGAACAATTTTGTCTAGTTTTGGAACTTCGTTGATGTTCTTGTATCCATACTCTTTTACAAGTGCAGGAACAACTTCGGTAAGATACTTATCTTTAAGTCTTATACCTGTCAACTTTTGTTTTGCCATACCCTACACTCCTCTCTGAGACGACTTTCTAGTTCCAGCAACCTTGGTCTCTTTGTTGGCCGCAGTTGGTGCTACCTTTTTGGTAGCTGGTCTCTTGGCCTTTGCCTCGGTTTTGGTCTCGGCTTTAGCCTCGGTCTTTACTGGCTTTGCTTCGGTCTCAGTCTTCTTTGTCTTTTTGGTTTCCTTAACATACTTTTTGTCAAGGTTAGCTCCGCATTTGCATACTCTAACGTTTTTGCCGTCAACAACTTGATGCTTAACGCGGGTTGGCTTGCCGCAGGTTGGGCAAACTACCATAACGTTTGAAACGTCGATAGTTCCTTCCTTTTCAACTCTTTGGCTCTTGTCTTGGGCCTTTCTTGCCTTTTGGTGCTTAATGATCTTGTTTACACCTTCAACAATGATGCGGCCGGATTTTGTGTCTACTTTAAGAACTTTGCCTTGCTTTCCGGCGTCTTTACCAGTGATGACAAGGACATTGTCGCCAGTCTTAACATTAAAACTACTCATCGTCTACCTCCTAAATAACTTCGGGTGCAAGTGAGATAATCTTCATGTAATCTTTATCACGAAGTTCACGAGCGATTGGCCCAAATATACGAGTTCCTCTTGGTTGCTTTTGGTTATCAATGATAACAGCAGCATTGTCATCAAACTTGATGTAGGAACCGTCATTACGTCTAATTCCCTTGTGAGAACGAACGATGACAGCCTTAACAACATCACCTTTCTTGACAGTTCCGCCAGGAATAGCTGACTTTACCGATGCAATGATGACATCACCAATGTTTCCGCTCTTGCGGTGCGAACCACCAAGAACACGAATACACATGATCTCTTTTGCGCCGGTGTTGTCGGCAACTTTAAGTCTTGATTGTGGTTGAATCATACTCTTTCCTCCGCCTAAGTTATCTTACTTTCTCAACGATTCTAACCAAACGCCATCTTTTGCTTTTGCTAAGTGGGCGAGTCTCGGCAATTTCGACTGTATCACCGATGTCACATTCGTTCTTCTCGTCATGAGCAACGAACTTGGTAGTTTCATTGATTGTCTTTTTATAGATTGGGTGCTTAACTTTTGTGTGCACCTCAACAACAATGGTCTTGTCCATCTTATTAGAAGATACAACACCAATTCTTGTTTTTCTTAAATTTCTTTCGCTTTCAACATTTGCCATATTTCACCTTAACCTCTAGCCTTTTTTGCTACTTTTTTAGTTTCAGTTTCTACTGGAGCTTTTGCAAGGCCAAGTTCTCTTTCACGAATAACTGTTTTGATTCTTGCAATATCTTTTTTGCACCTGTTTAGTGCAAGAGGGTTAGCTAGGTTGCCGGTGGCATGTGAGAAACGAAGATTGAAAAGCTCGGCTTTCTTTTCAGCTAGCTTGCCGGCAAGTTCTTTGTCGGTCATTGTTGCGTAATTCTCAGCCATTAGTTGTTACCTCCCTCTGCATTTTGTTGAGCTTCGGCCTCTTGGTCGGCTCTCTTTACAATTTTAACTTTGCAAGGCAGTTTATGACTAGCAAGTCTAAGCGCTTCCATTGCAACTTCCTCTTTAACGCCGCCGATCTCAAACAGTACTCTGCCTGGCTTTACGACAGCTACCCAGTATTCAGGCGAACCTTTTCCCGAACCCATACGAGTTTCGGCAGGCTTCTTGGTTACTGGCTTGTGAGGGAATATGTCTATCCAAACTTGTCCGCCACGCTTTGTGTAACGGGTCATGGCAATACGAGCTGCCTCAATTTGGTTAGACTTTATCCAAGCTGGCTCAAGTGCAACAAGGCCATATTCGCCGTGACAAACACGGTTTCCGCGGGTTGCAACACCTTTCATGCGCCCTCTTTGGACTCTTCTTCTTTTAACTCTCTTAGGCATCAACATGGTTGTTTCCTCCTAATTGCGGTTTCTTCTTTCCAAGAATTTCGCCCTTATAGATCCAAACCTTAACACCTAGTTTTCCCGAAACATGACCCTCGGCAAAGCCGTAGTCAATGTCGGCACGAAGTGTTTGAAGTGGAAGGCTACCATCTTGGTAAAACTCGCTTCTTGCAATCTCAGCGCCGTCAAGACGTCCGCTGAGCATAATCTTTATACCCTTAACGCCGGCCTTTTGGCAACGAGCAAGGGCTTGCTTCATGGCTCTACGGAAACCAACTCTTTGGTCAAGCTGGTTTGCAATGCTTTCAGCCACGAGCTGAGCATCTAGGTCAGGGTTCTTGATTTCGACAACGTTCACATTAACGTTCTTGCCTGTAAGTTTTTCAAGGCGAGTTTTCATGGCTTCAACACCAACACCCTTTTGGCCAATTACCATACCAGGTCTTGCGGTGTGAAGGGTGACGGTTATCTTGTCACCAGCGTTTCTCTCAATAACTGTCTTTGAGATGCTGCAATTTTTGTAATTCTTTTCGATTTCGTCACGAATTTTGCTGTCTTCAAGAATGTTCTTAGCAAAGTTTTTCTTATCAGCGAACCACTTGCTCTCCCAATCTTTGTTGACACCAACTCTCATTCCTACTGGATTAACTTTTTGTCCCATACTATCCCCCTTACGCCTTTGCCTCGTCCAAGATGACGGTGATATGGCTAGTACGCTTTTTGATTTCGTGTGCTCTACCCTTGCTTACAGGTTGGAACCTTTTAAGGGTTGGGCCACCATCAACATAGGTCTCTGCAACAACGAGGTCAGCTTTGTTAAGTCCAAGATTGTTCTCGGCGTTTGCGCCTGCACTCTCAAGAACTTTCAAAATGCACTCGGTTGATGTGTTAGGCATGTACTTTAAGATGGCTACGGCATCTTCATACTTCTTGCCACGGATTGTGTTTAGCACAATTCTTACCTTAGAAGGCGAGATGCGGACAAATCTTGCAACCGCTCTTGGTCTTCTGTCGGCAGTTTCTTTAATTTTTGCTGTTTTTTCACGGATTCTAGTTGCCATTACTTCTTGCCTCCTTTGGCTCCGGCTGTGGTCTTTGCACCCTTATGACCCTTAAAGGTACGGGTTGGAGCAAATTCACCAAGCTTGTAGCCAACCATTTCTGAGGTTATGTAAACAGGAACATGCTTTCTTCCGTCATACACACCAATGGTGTGTCCTACCATGGTAGGGATGATGGTCGAAGCTCTTGACCATGTTTTAACAACAGTTTTTTCGTTAGACGCATTCATAGCATCAATCTTTTTTGTTAGACTCTCAGCCACAAAAGGTCCTTTTTTAACACTTCTACTCATATTCTCACCTCTAATTAGTTGACACGCTTAACAATGTACTTGTCGGTCAAATTTTTCTTTTTACGAGTCTTATAACCCATAGCAGGCTTGCCCCAAGGTGTCATAGGACCAGCATGTCCAACAGGCGACTTACCTTCACCACCACCATGTGGGTGATCAACTGGGTTCATGGCCGAACCACGAACAGTAGGTCTAACGCCCATGTGACGCTTTCTTCCCGCTTTACCAAGCGAGACAATTTCGTGTTCCACGTTTCCAACCTGGCCAAGGGTTGCACGGCAGGTAACAAGTACCTTTCTCATTTCTCCACTTGGCATTCTTAGGGTTGCATATCTTCCCTCTTTTGCCATGTATTGAGCTGAGATACCGGCACTGCGGGCAATTTGTCCGCCACGGCCTGGATGGAACTCAATGTTGTGCACAACGCTACCAACAGGGATAAGGTCAAGCGGAAGGGTGTTTCCCACCTTGATCTCGGCCTTGTCGCCGCTCATTACAGTGTCGCCAACGTTTAGGCCAAGTGGTGCAAGGATGTATCTCTTTTCACCATCGGCGTAGTTAAGCAGGGCAATGTAGGCTGAACGGTTAGGGTCGTATTCAATGCTTGCTACCTTTGCAGGTATGTTGTCTTTGTTGCGTCTAAAATCGATGATACGATATTTTTGACGGTTTCCGCCACCAATGTGACGAACGGTTATCTTACCGGCATGGTTTCTTCCGCCTGTCTTCTTCTTTGTGGTTAGAAGAGATTTTTCAGGTTTTTCGGTTGTAACCTCAGTGAAGGAAGCGGTGGTCTTTCCTCTTTGACCAGCGGTTGTCGGCTTATATCTTTTTAGTGCCATAATTTATCTCTCCTTCATTATGATAAGCTATCAAAGAACTCTATGGTCTTGCTGTCAGCAGTGAGCTGAACAATGGCTTTTTTATAGCTACCGGTAAGTCCTTCATGCTTTCCTTGTCTTTTAATCTTTCCATACACATTAGAAACGTGTACGCTCTCGACCTTTACTTTAAATACCTCTTCAACGGCCTGCTTAATTTGTGTTTTGTTGGCGTTTTTGGCAACTTCGAACACATATTTCTTGCTTTGAACATCAGCAAGGCTCTTTTCGGAGATGATTGGTCTTATTATAACGTCATGTGCTACCATTACTTGTTTGCCTCCTCGATGGATTTGATAGCCTCTTTGGTTACAAGCAACTTGTCGCTTACAACAACGTCATAGGTGTTAAGCTGCGCTGCGGTGGTTACTGTAACGTTTGGAATGTTGGCTGCCGACAGAACAACATTTTCATTGACATCTTTTGTTACAATGGTTGTTCTCTTGTCGAGGTGAAGGGCGTTTAAGATCTCGGCCATGGCCTTGGTCTTTGGCTCTTTAAGCTCAAGCTCGTCAACCACTACCAGGCATTTTTCAGCAAGGCAGGTTGAGATTGCGCTTAAAAAGGCTGCTCTTCTCATTTGTTTGTTTACTTTCTTTGTAAAGTCTCTTGGCTTTGGAGCAAATACAACTCCACCCTTGATCCATTGTGGTGCACGAATAGAGCCTTGACGGGCATTACCTGTTCCCTTTTGTCTCCATGGTTTTCTTCCGCCCCCACGAACTTCGCTGCGGCCAAGAGTGCTCTTTGTTCCCTGCCTTTCAGCAGCAAGATGAGCTACAATGATTTGGTGGATAAGTGCCTCGTTGTATGGAGCCTTAAAGACTTCATCACTCAAAGTCAGCTTTCCAACCTCTTCACCTTTTAGGTTTAAAACTTTAGTCTGCATATTTTTGTCCTCCTGCATTAAGCCTTAACTGCCGAGCAGATGGTCACGATCGAGCCCTTCGCACCAGGGATAGCTCCCTTTATTAAAAGAAGGTTTCTTTCGGTGTCGACTTTTGCAATTTCAAGATTTTGTATGGTAACCTTTTCATTACCATATTGTCCTGGGAGCTTGCGGTTTTTGAACACCCTTGATGGGTCACTGTTTGCCGAAAGCGAACCAGGCTCACGGTGAACGGGACCAGCACCGTGGGTCATTGGCAGGCGGTGTGCGTTCCAACGCTGAATAACACCACTGAAACCTCTACCCTTTGTGAATCCCGAAACATCCACTTTGTCACCCTCTTTGAAGGTGTCGCACTTTATCTCAGCCCCAAGGGTCAGCCCCTCAGCTGGGATTTTGAACTCTTTAAGGTATTTCTTTGGCGAAACATTGGCCTTTTTAAGATGGCCTGCCTCAGCCTTAGAGAGTCTATTTTCTTTTGTGTCTACAAATGCAAGTTGAACCGAGCTGTATCCGTCTTTTTCAACTGTCTTAATTTGCGAAACAGCGCAAGGGCCAGCTTCAACAACGGTTACAGGTACGACTTGGCCAGAGCTTGTAAAAATTTGAGACATACCAATTTTCTTTCCAAGAATTGCTTTATCCATGTTTTTTACCTCCGACCTTATAATTTAATATTGATATCCACGCCGGCAGGAAGATCTATCTTCATAAGAAGATCAACGACCTTGCTTGACGGATTGTAGATGTCAATCACCCTTTTGTGGGTCCTCATTTCAAATTGTTCTCTTGAATCTTTATCTTTGTGCACCGCACGAAGGATGGTTACAACTTCCTTCTCGGTAGGCATAGGGATTGGGCCCGATACCTTGGCACCTGCCTTCTTGGCAGTCTCCACAATTCTTGCAGCAGATTCATCAACAAGGTTGTGGTCATAAGCACGAAGCTTAATTCTCATTTTTTGTGTTGCCATTTTTTACCTCCAAGTCAATATTTTCTAGCCGACAGCCCTCGCCCGTGCGTAGCATTAAAGTCTCGGGTAACACAATTTGAGGGTAAGCTAGTCGTTCAAAATCTAATGCTTGAACTGGTCCACGCAAGTTATCCCAATCAAGGCTCATGGGTAACCTTCCGCATCTTCCCATACTACGCTTCGTCTATTATACTAAACACACGGCCCAGTGTCAAGGAATAATTAAAAAATTTTTTAGTTTTTTTTTGAAAGAGCGAGAGAAAATTATACTCGCTCGCTTTGCGGGCGAATTATACTCGGCCTTTGGCCGAATGATACTCGTGCTACGCACGAATGATACTCGCCACTTTGTGGCGAATTGAGGCATCGCCTTGACGGCGAAAATTATATAACCCTTAAAAATTACATAAAATAAAATTCCCTAATTCGTTTGGCATCGCCAAACGAGTATCATTCGGCCCTTGCGGCCGAGTATCATTTGGCCCTTCGGGCCAAGTATAATTCGCTACGAAGTGGCGAGTATAATAGAAAAAGTG
>CANQUB010000009.1 GCA_947626955.1 uncultured Clostridia bacterium
CCCCCCCATGTCAAGCGTTTTGCATGATTTTTTAAAAAAAATATCAAAAAAATAAAAAAAGTTGTATGCTTTTATACAACTAACTTTAATGAAAAAATGAGGGTTGCATTTTTTATATGTAATCTTTTTGTAGTAAAATTTCTTATAACTCCTATCCATCCCCCCTATTGGTGTGAAACCACACCACCTTTCCCCCGCATGCGGGGGCACCGTTAAAGAGAGTCAGTACTCAATCTTAGGCTCCCCCTTGACGGAGGGAGCTGGTCGAAAAGGGGCCCCCAACGAGCGAGTTTACGAGCTTGGTGGGGAGAGGAGAAGTCGAGGGCTAGCAAGGGCAAGCCTGCGTAGCAGGATTGTCCATCTTCGACGACCGAGGGGGTGATTCTCGCCAACGGCGATGCCTCTTTTTCTAATTTAAAAGAGGATACTTTTTCACCTCCTCAGCTCTTCGACCAGCTCCCCCGTCAAGGGGGGCCACATATTGTGCAGCGGAACTAACTAAAAAAACTTTTTGAATTTACTTGCGACAAGTTTTGCATTGTGGTATAGTATCAATATAGAAATTATGGAGGACAATATGACAGAGCAAAAAGTTATAGAAATATTAGCTCAACAGCTGAGAATTGATAAAAATAAAATTACAGGCTCAACCAATATCGCCACCGATCTTGGAGCCGATTCTCTCGACCTCGTAGAGATTTTGATGTCGCTTGAAGAGGAGTTTAATGTCTCCATCCCTGATGAAGCCATCCCTTCAATCGTAACCGTTTCCGACCTTGTCAAATATATTGATGAACACAAGAAGTAAAAAAAAGAGCCGCATGGCTCTTTTCTTTTAAATTAAAATTAAAAATGAAAAATGAAAAATGTTGGAGTCGAGGCAAAGCCTCGAGTTTTTTTGTTCCGCTGGCTCATAGAGAGACGAAACATCCTTTAAAGGGCTTAGTTTGAATAAAATTTACGATGTCAACTGCCATAATTAGGTTTTGCGAAACATCATTTTAAAGGGCCAAGTTTGCACTTTCGCCAAGGCTCGGGCGGTGGCATCTACGCACGATTTTATTAAACATAAATGAGTGTGTAGTGCCGCCGCACAGTAACGCAGGCGAAAGCGTAAAATTGACCCTTTAATACCAGTGGGTGGAGTCGACGCTGACAACGCGCTCAACCCCTATCGATACTTCCCTCTCCTGGCCATGAACCGAGAGCTTGAAAGTGACTGTGTCACCTTCGGAAAGAGTGAAGGAATAATCCTCGAAAGTGTAAATATCCATCATGGTGTGATACTTGCCATTTATGGTAAAGCCGAGCACCTTTTCGCTCTTATCGCCCACAAGCCCAGCCTTTGCGGCCGCTGTTCCAAGGTCGACCGAAGAAATATAGACTTCGTCAGCGATATAAAGTTTTTCATCCACCATAATCTGCGAGCGGCCAAGGGCCTCAAATTTCATGCCCAAGACGGCCTTCATTGGCTGGTCATTTTCAAGCATGTTTAGTGCCAGGTTTATAGCCACATTGCTGTGCACGGCGTAGGCCATGTTTTCAACACTCGAAGCCTCTTTGGCGTTGACAATTCCAACAAGTCTGCCCGAAGCATCGAAGAGTCCGCCGCCGCTATTGCCCCCATTTATGCCGGCATCTATGCAAATGCCACGCTTGTTTATGCCTCGAGTTTCTATAAACCCGTTGGTCTTAGACACAATGCCTTTGGTAACCGAAAAGCCCTTGGTAAGAGGATTGCCAATGGCCACAACGTCGTCACCCACCGAAAGGTAGGAACTGTCGGCCACCTCGCAAGGCTTTGCACTGCTGGAAGCATACACAAGGCTGGCATCTATTTTTAATATTGCAATATCGTAGATTGAGCTGTATGACTTGTTCTTAACAAGTGAGGCCTTTATAGGCGTTGTATTGTCATAAAGGGTGACATAAATTTGGGTTGGGCTGTTCATTATAACGTGATAGCAGGTCAAAATATAGGCAATGCCCTCTCTTTTGTCATCGTCAAAGATGACCCCTGCACCAGTTTCGGTCATTTTTAAAAAACTGCTTTGGTCGGAAACTTCCACTCCTTCAGGGACGCCCGAATGCACCAGCACCATCGAAGGGCTGGCCTTTTTTACCACGGCGGACACGTCTATGCCACCGGTGGAATTAATGGTTATGTCGGTGTGGTTGACAGAAGATTTTTGCTTTTTTAGCACCGAGATAACCAGCCCGCCAAGAATTATATTTATCAAAACCAAAATGCAGACAACAAGAGCAAGGCCGCTTCTAAACGTGCCATTTGACCCACCATTGCCGCCCTCAGCACGCCTTGGCGAACCCTTGTAGCTGGTCTGCCTGTGGATGGGCTGGCTGTCGTATGGGATTTTATTAAAGCTACTATACTCTGCCATCTTTCCCCTTTATTTTACATCAATCTTGCGGGATTTAACAAGTATTTTAATGGTAATTGCAATCAAAACCACTCCAAGCACCCCAAGAGTGCACCAAAGGGTTATCCTCAGCCACCCGTATTCGTCCTTGTCCTCGGTGGCCTTTATGGTGATTGTGTTTGAGTAGGTGCTCTCTTCCTGCCTTGCCTTCCTAGTTCCGCTGACCTTGGCCACGAGCTCAAAGCTGCCCTCTTTAAGGGCGGTCACCTTTACTGTTCCCTCGCCGAGATACTCAACAGTCATCTCTTCGGGATTATATTCAAAGCTAAAGTCGCTCACCTCTTCGAATATGTTCGAGATATGCACAAGCAAAACATAGCTTTGGCCGGTCTTCATACTCACGCTTTGGCTGTCGAAATACACACCATTGACGCGGGTTATATAAAAGTCCTGCCATACGTCTATGATTGGCGTTTCATAATCCGACGAAGTGTCCGACTGGCGGATGTCCACGCAGGTATAGTGAACACGCCAAGTGCCCTCTTCGTTAAAGTCTATGGTCGAGCCCCACGCAATCTCTTTCGAAACATTGTCGCTAGGCTTTGTAAGCTTGATCTTCCACTTAACATAGGTCTCATTGGCGGTTAAAAGGTTCTCGTCATCTTGATAGGCGTAGTTTATGGCCTCGGCCTTGGTCTTAAGTTTTAGACTGTCACCCCAAATGAGCCCCGACGCAATATCCTCGTCTATAAAGTTGAAGGAATAGTTAAAATAATTTTGCTTTATGACGTTTATCTTGTTTTCATTAACGCAGTCCGAAATGTAGATATCGTAAAAACGCAGGCTCGAATATTTTAGCTCTTCGACCGTTTTTGAGGTGTAATTTACACTAATTTTAGATATTTTTTGCAGTTTTTGGTTCTCAAAGATCTCTCCGGTTGTGTCGGCCAAAACAAATGGCAGCTCAAACTGATTCCATGAATACGGATCGACCTCTATCTCAAGGTCGGTTCTCTTTTTTATGAGCGACAAAAGCTCATCTTGTTTAAACTCCCATTTAAGGATTGCCCCGTTCTCAAATTCCAGCGAGATGTCAAGGTCATGCACAAGCAGCCCGTCAAAATGTATCCACATAAACAGCGAATAATCCCCTTCAGGAATTTCGGGGTTTAGTGGGATGACATATCCGTTTTCTATTTGACTCTGATTCGTGGTTGGCAGCGAGAAGCTCATGCCCTCGCACTTTTGACCCTTGTCCTCGTCAAAAGGGTTATAGTTTCGGCCAAAGGTGTGCCCTTCGGCAATGTTATATTCGCTAGGGTCTTTTATTTCACGAAAGTTGGCTGGCAAAAGCTCATAGCGAGTGGCTAGCTCTTGCTCATCGGCAAATGCCACAAGGCTTGGAGAAACAAAGCCCACAAGCATGAGGCTTAAAATTACCAAACAAAAAACCTTAAAAAATTTCTTCATCAAATGTCCTTTATTTGCCACGAAATGGGCTCACGGCCGTGCTGCTTCAAAAATTCATTGGCCTTTGAAAAGTGCCTGCAGCCAAAGAAGCCGTTATATGCTGAAAGTGGGCTTGGATGCACCGAGCAAAGCACCAAATGCTTATTTTGGTCGATAAATTTCATTTTACTTTTAGCATTTGCTCCCCAAAGCAAAAATACAACAGGCTTGTCAAGATTGTTTATCTTTTGTATGACGGCGTCGGTGAAGGTCTCTCGAACGGTCAGCGTGGTGTTAAGTAGTAGCACCCCCTGCTTTGCCCAGCTTATAAGGCATCCGTGATTGGGAGCGGTCACTCCAAGATCGTCGTGAAGCTCTTTAAAGATGTTCACAAGCGATGGCGGAGGGGGCGTTGGCGGCATGACCGAAAAGGCCAATCCGTGTGCCTGCCCTGCCCCGTGGTAGGGGTCTTGTCCCAAGATTACCACCTTGACATGGTCATAGTCGCAAAGTTTCAAGGCCGAAAATATCTTGTGTTGAGGGGGATAAATGGTGCGGGTGGCATACTCATCGTCCACTTTTTGCAAAAGCTCTTGAAAATATGGTCTTTTAAACTCATCTTCAAGCACCTCGTCCCATTTATTGCCAAAAAATTTCATAACTTATCCTCATTAAAAGTTTAGCATATTTATGGGGTTTTGGCAAATAAATGACAATAAAGAAAGTTTTTTAATAAAAAATGAGCCGTGTTGGCTCATTTTTAAAATAGTGGATCAATCATGGTTTTTGGTTTTTTAATTTTCAGCATTTTTAAAATGGTTGGAGCAATGTTTGCAAGCTTGCCGCCCTCTTTAAGCTGAACATTTTTGTATTTGTCGCTGACCAGCCATAGCATGACAGGGTTGGTGGTGTGGCTGGTTAGCATATTTCCGTCTTTGTCGAGCATCTCTTCGCAGTTGCCGTGGTCGGCAGTTATTATGCAGTGACCGCCTTGTCTCAGGGTGGCCATAGCTATTTGGTAGGCGTCTTTATCCACCTCTTCAACAGCTTCCATGGCTGCCTTTATGTTGCCGGTATGGCCTATCATGTCGGGGTTGGAAAGGTTGATTAAAACAAAGCCATACTTCCCGCTTTCAATGGCTTCAACCGCCCCCTTTGTTATCTCCTCAGCACGCATTCTAGGGTAGTCGGCAAAGCTTGGCGAATCGATGGTCTCGATAAGCTTTCTATCCTCGCCCTCATATGGGGTTTCAATAAGCCCATTGAAGAAAAATGTTACGTGAGCATACTTTGTGGTTTCGGTGATATGGAACTGCTTTAGGCCAGCCGCCGACACCACGCTTGACAGGTTGTCGGTGATGTCATCTTTCTTAAAGGCGATGTGCACCCCTTTAAATGTGGCGTCATACTCGGTCATGCAGCAGTAGTATAAGTCACGAAGCTTTTCTCTTTCAAAGCCGTCAAAATTATCCTGGGTTAACGCCGCCGTCATCTCTCTTGCACGGTCGGTGCGGTAGTTGAAGAATATTACGCTGTCGCCGTCGGCGATAGTGCCCTCGCCCCTGACCTTGATTGGCTTTACAAATTCGTCCATAACCCCGTTTTGGTAACTTTGTTGAAGCCCACCTATAGCGTCGTCACACTCAAAGTCGCATTTGCCAGCCGTGTAGAGGTCGTAGGCAATTTTGAGCCTGTCCCACCTCTTCTCTCGATCCATGGCATAGACCCTGCCACAGACATCCACAATTTTGGCCTTGCCGTTTGAAAATGCCTGTATCTTTTTCAAAAATCCCACGCCCGAATCCACAAGTGTGTCACGCCCGTCAGTGATGGCGTGAATGCAGACCTTTTTAAGGCCTTGCCTGCTAGCAAGCTCGACAAGGGCCTTTAGGTGGTCGATGTGCGAGTGCACCCCGCCGTCCGAGCAAAGGCCAATTAGATGAAGCGAAGAATTGTTCTTTTTTGCGTGGCTGATGGCATCCAAAAATACAGGATTTTTATAAAAAGACCCGTCTTTTATGGCGTTGCCAATTTTGAGCATATCCTGATATATAACTCGCCCAGCACCAATGTTCATGTGGCCAACTTCGCTGTTGCCCATTTGCCCTTTTGTCAGTCCCACGGCCTCGCCGCTGGCCTCAATAAGTGTGTGCGGATAAACATTGAGCTTGTCCAAATTTGGAGTGCCTTGGAGCTTTATGGAATTGCCCTTTTTTGCACGCCTATATCCAAAGCCGTCTAGAATCAATAGTGTTACCATTTATATTTTCTCCTTGCATAATATTATATTTCCTTTGCCAAAAAATGTAAAACGAAATTGCCCCTCTACTTGACATATGACCCCTTTTTAGCTACACTTTTTCATTATGAACATAGTTTTAATTGAGCCTGAAATTCCGCAAAACACAGGCAATATCGTGCGTACCTGCTCGATAACCGGAGCAAATTTATTCTTAGTTCGCCCGCTGGGCTTTGAACTTGATGACAAGCACTACAGGCGTGCCGGTCTAGACTATCACGACTTCGCCTCGGTGACCGTGGTGGACTCGTTTGACGAGCTCTATGAAAAAAACAAGGACAAGGTCTTTTATTTTGCCACCACAAAAGGGCAAAAAAATTACGCCGAAGTCTCCTACCCCGAGGACTGCTTTATCGTCTTTGGCAAAGAGAGTTTTGGCATTCGCGAAAGTCTTTTAAAACAGCACTACGACCACTGCATACGAATACCCATGAAGCATGACCGCCGCAGCCTCAACCTGTCCAACTCGGTGGCCATAATTCTATATGAAGCCCTCCGCCAACACGGCTTTGCCGGCCTTGAAGAAAAAGGCCACCTCACCGGAAGAAAGGACTAAAAGGCCATTTTTTGAAAAAGTCACAAATAAATTTTCATTTTCTCTTTGCAAAAGCATAAAGTTGTGGTAAAATACACTCGTTTGGAAGCGTATCGAAGTGGTCGCAACGAGCCGCACTCGAAATGCGGTTGTCCCGAAAGGGGCACGGAGGTTCGAATCCTCTCGCTTCCGCCATTATTTTCCCGCATATAAGACGATTATCGTTAAAATTGCGGTAGACAATTAAAAACCTTGACCAAAAAGGTCTAAGGTTTTTTCTTTTCTTTGCATCCTATTTTGTTTGATAAAAAATTGAGTTGTGATACAATTACTATCATAAAATATAGCAAGGAGTTTTTATGCGTATCATCTTTATTAGACATGGCGACTACAACAAAAAGGGGCTGACACGCCTTGGCAAAAAGCAGGCTAAAATGGCGTGCGGCGAGCTTAAATATGAGAACATTGGCGAGGTCTACTGCTCGCCCTGCCCTCGTGCAAAGCAAACAGCCGAGGTAATTTGCAAAGCTCTAAAGCTGCCTGCTCCCATTGTGACTGAACTACTTTTGGAGCGTGACCGCCTCAAAGATCAGCCACAAAACCCCGAGGAGCAGGAATATTACGACAACTACCTAAACCCCAACTTTTCTAAATCCCACCCCGAGGGCTGCAAAGACTTTTTGGCTCGTTCACACAAATTCTTGGACAGCATCATAGATAAAGACTACGAAAGCCTGCTCATCGTGGGTCACAGCAGTTTTGCCTACGCTCTTTGCCACTACTTTATGGGCACAAACAAAGATACTATCACCTGGGTAAGGCTTGGCAATTGCAGTAAACTTTGTTTTGACAGCCGAGATAGAGTAAAAAATCCATCAAAAAATGCAAAATAGGATAAATCACCATGGAAAATATAGAAAAAATTATTGATCCAATACGAAAAAACATTGAAGAATACTTCTCCAGCGACCTTTCGGGGCACAACGTCGACCACCTGGACAGGGTTATGAAAAACGCTCTCAAGATTCAAGTCATGGAGAAAAAGGGCGACCGTGAGGTCATTGCCGTAAGTGCCTTTGTGCACGATGTTCACCGAATAATGTCCAGTGCTGAGGGGCGTTTTATTTCCCCTAAAGAAAGCCTAGAAGTGGTGGCAAAACTAATTGAGCCCACCCCACTTTCAAAAGAGCAAAAGCAGCATGTTCTCTATGCCGTCGAGCACCACGAGGAATACGCCTTTGGCGAAGGAGTTATGGTCAGTGACATCGAAAGCCTAATTTTGCAAGATGCCGACAATCTCGATGCAATCGGTGCAATTGGACTTGTTCGAACCCTCAAATTTGGAATATCAAAAGGCCTGCCCGTTTTTGACCCCACTGTGCCACTCTACCGAAACAACTTCACCGAAGATAAGGTCGACATTTCAACCATTCACCATATCTACAACAAGCTTCTTCGCCTTGGTGAGAATATGAACACAAAATCGGCAAGAAAGATGGCTAAAAAGCGAACAAAACTCATGGAAGAGTTTTTAAAACAATATCTTGAAGAGATTGCGTAATTATAATTTTAAAAATTAAGATGTAAAAAAGTCACCATTATGGTGACTTTTTTACAATTACAAATTTATTTCTTGGCTTTTGTGGCGGGTTTGGCAGCTGCCTTTGGTTTGGCCTTGGTGGTCTTTTTTGGCTGCTGCTTTTCTATGGCCTTTTCGGCCTTCTTGGTAATGGTGGTATTGTCTTTTGGCTTAACATGGTAGATAACATCACGACCAATGCTGTTTGCGTAAAGAATTTCACTCTTTGTGCCCTCGCCGATGTAGCCACCAATGTTTACAACATATATGGCGTCGGCCAAATCTATCTTCTTTATATGGCAAGCGTGAACTCTTTCAAGTTGCTCTAGATTCTCATTTTTCTTACCCTCATCGTAGGTGCATTGCAAAACGCAAATGCCTTCCTTGGTTTCAAGGTCCCAGGCAATACGCTTCATTTCTTTTTCAAATCTCATGCTTCCGCAAATGGTATATACTTTCATCTTTCTATCCTCAATTTGATTATAGCACTGGCAATTTTTAGTGGCAAACAATTTTAGACACAAATTTATTTTCTTTCTAGCACCGCCAAGGTCTCAACGTGCTGGGTCTCAGGGAACATATCATAAGGTTGCACCAGCGATAGAGTGTAGCCATGGCCAAGCAGCAGCCTTAGGTCTCTTGCAAGGCTAGCAGGGTTGCAAGAAATGTATACAATCTTTCTTGGCAAGGCTTGGCCAATAGTTTTTAACACCTCGGGGTCGGCCCCTTTGCGTGGCGGGTCAATGATGAGCGAAAACTCGCCCAGCTCTTTACCAAGTTTTGGCAAAACTGTTTTTACATCGCCATTGATATTTTCCATATTGGAAAGACCATTTTGTCTCTTTACAGTGTTGGCATCGGCCGTGGCCTCTTTAACAATCTCAATTCCAACCACTTTTTTGACCCTCTTTGCCAGCATGGCCGACATAAGCCCTGCCCCGCTGTAGGCGTCCACCACAATCTCATCACTTCCAAACTGCTCAACGGCCTGGCCGTAGATCTTTTGCATTATCTCGTCATTTACTTGATAAAAGCTGTTTGGCGAAATGGCGAACCTAATCCCGCCGCAGGTCGAGTTTATGCTCTCAATTCCAGCCACGTGCACCATCTTGCCTTCCAATATAACATTGTTGTCCTGACTCTTTATGCAAAGAAACAACCCTATGCTATCTTTGCCAAGCCCAGTGGCCGTGCAAAGATGCTCAAACAGCCCATCAAGGAACACTTTTTTCATTGCTACCACAACCACTAGCAGTTTTTTATCCACAAAACGCATTAAAATATGCCTAAATTGCGTTTTTTGAGCCAAATTGTGCTCATTTGCATAGCTAATAAAGGCGTTTGCCGCAATTTGCATGATTTTTTGCGTAATTGGACAATTATTTATAAATATTGGATCATGGCTAAGCACCCTATACATGGCAAGTTCAAGTTTTTTTTCGCCATTTGCCACCAGCGGAAAGGCCGATTTGTTGCGGTATTCATAGGGCCTGCTGCAGCCAATGACATCCTGCACATTAGCATCAGCAATTCCGCCAAGTTTTGCCAAGGCATTTTGCACAATCTCTTTCTTTACCCGCAAGCTTTCGGCATATGATGCGTGCTGAAGAGCACAGCCACCGCATTTTTTATAGTATTCGCACCTTGGAGCCACCCTATCCTTGCTGGCCTCCAAAATTTCCACAACTTTTCCAACTGCATAACTCTTAGTTACCTTGATTATTGTGACCTTGACCACCTCGCCTTTGAGTGCAAAAGGGACAAAGACCACCATTCCTTCTACTCTACCCACGCCTTGAGCCTCGGAGTTGTAGCCTGTTATTGTCAAAACCACTTGATCATTTTTGTTCATCTTCTTCCCTACAAGGCCAATAAAAGCGGCCAAATTTTAATAAATTTTCATTAAAATGATTATTTTTAATAATTTTTTGCACAATTTTTGAACCTTTTTGCGTTTTTTGAAAATGCAAATTTTGCAAGGTCTTTTCTTGCTTTTAATTATTATAAATAATATATACCATGGCCAAATAAAAATCAAACTAAAAACTTGACTTAATAGCAAAATTTATCCATACTTTAGTTTATGAAATGCAACCAGTGCCCAAGAGAGTGCAATGTTGACCGAGCAAAGAGCCTCGGCTTTTGCCGCTGCCCCGAAAAAATGATAATAAGCAAGGTCATGCTCCATAAATATGAAGAGCCATACCTAACCGACCAAAACAATCTTAGCGGCGCCATATTCTTTGGCGGTTGCTCGCTCAGGTGCGTGTATTGCCAAAACTATTCTATAAGCCACTCCTGCACGGGCAAGGCAGTCACACCCAAGGGGCTTGTAGAACTTTTTAAGGACATAGAGTCCCGCGGGGCCAGCAACATCGACCTTGTCACCCCTACCCACTACGCCAGCAAGATTATTGAGGCTCTAAAAATTTATAAGCCCAGCGTTCCCGTTATTTGGAACACCTCGGGCTATGAAAAGCCCGAAACCATACAAAAGCTTGACGGACTGGTGGACATATATCTAACCGACCTAAAATATCACTCGGCCGAGCTTGCCAAAAAGTACAGCCAAGCGGGCGACTATCCAAAATTCGCAATTTCCAGCCTTAAAGAGATGAAAAAGCAGGTAATAACCAATGTTTTTGTGGGTGGAGTGCTAAAAAAAGGAATTGTGGTTCGCCACTTGGTGCTGCCCGGACAAACCAAAGACAGCTTTGAAGTTTTAAATGACATCAAAAAGATCCTTGGCAAAAAGGCCCTTGTATCCATAATGAGCCAGTACACTCCCATGGGCGAGGCCAAAAACTATCAAGAAATCAATCGCTCTATTAAGCCCCTTGAGTATAAGGCGGTGGTCAGCCATGCCCTTAGCCTTGGCCTCACTAATGCCCTTGTGCAGGACCTTGACAGTGCCAGCGACGCCTACACTCCATGCTTTAATAATGGGCAAATTTTTGAATAAAAAGGTTGAAGAAAGAGCCTTTGTGTGCTAATATATAAGAAAGGAAGAAAAGTATGCTTTGTTCGTTTTCAAGTTCACTAGCCATGAATAATGCCACCCTGGTTGACAACACTTTTATCAACGAGTTTTTGCCAGGTGCACCCGAAAAGGCGGTAAAAGTCTATATCTACGGCCTGTCGCTTTGCTCTCGCCCCACTTCGGACGACAATGACCTAGACAGCATTTGCCGTGTTCTTTCCATGAGTGAGGACGAGGTGCTAAACGCCTTTTCCTATTGGCAGCAGCTGGGGCTTGTGCAAGTGGTGAACAAGCAACCTTTTGAAGTAAAGTATCTTTCGGCAAGGGAGAGCGGCGGCAGTGCAAAGCTGCGTTCAAAGGCCAAATATGCCGATTTTAACGCCCAAATTCAAAGCATAATCACCGACCGCATGATAAAACCTATCGAATATAACGAATACTATAACCTCATCGAGAACAAGCATTTTGAGCCCGAGGCGCTGGTCATGATCATCAAGTATTGCACCAACCTAAAAGGCGGAAATATCAGCTATCCATACATCTTATCGGTGGCAAACAGCTTTGGCGAGCAAGGCATAAAGACATCCACCGCCCTCGAGCAAAAACTTATGGAGCAAGAGCGTTCGTCAGCTCAAATTAAGGACATTTTAAAGACCCTTGGCCTAAACCGTGAGGCCGACCTTGAAGAAAGAAATCTTTTCTTAAAGTGGACCAACAGCTACGGCTTTACCGAAGGGGTCATCAAAGAGGTGGCAAAAACCCTTAACAAAAAGGGCGGCATGAACAAGCTAGACGAGACTCTTAGCCGCCTGTACGAGCAAAAGCTCTTCACCCTGACCGACGTTGAAAACTACTCTAAGGAGAAGGAACTACTATACGGCGCGGCCAAGAAGGTCACCTCCACCCTTGGAATCTACTACCAAAACCTCGACAACGTGGTCGACGTCTACATCAAAGACTGGATCGACAAGGGCTACAACCAAGAGACCCTCGAAAAGCTGGCTCTTTACTGCTTTAAGCAAGACATAAAGTCGCTGTCGCTCATGAACGAGGTTGTGCAAAAGTTCTATAAACTTGGCATTGTCACCATCGAGGCGTTGAACGACTATATTGACGGCGTGGTCAAGATTGACGGCGAAATCAAGAAAATTCTCGACAAGCTGGGACTTTTAAGGCGAGTAAATTCCAGCGACCGAGACTTCTTTAAGACATGGACCGAAGACTGGCTGCTAGACAGCTCGCTAATCGACCTTGCTGCCGAAAAGAGCAAGAACACCACTAGCCCGCTAAGGTATATGAACAAACTGCTGCTGGATCTGCATAACAGGGGCATAAAGACCCGCCCAGAGGCCGAAAAGGCCCTGGCCAATGTAGGAAACAGCACAGCCGCAAAGAGCGAATTTAGCCAAAGAGAATACACCAAAGAGGAACTGAACGCCCTGTTCGACTCCCTCGACGACATAGAGGTGTGATATGGATAAAAACGGATATTTATCAAAGCTGCAAGCTGTTTTGGCGTCAAGGCGTGCCGAGGCGCAAAACACGGCCTACAAAAACCAGCAAAGAGCTCGAAGCAACAGCGAGTTCTTGGCCCTTGACACCGAGGAAAAAAACTTGGTGTTTGACAAGGGCAAACTTATAGCCAACGGCCTAAGCACAGCCGAGATTGACAAAAAACTTACTGCCATTAGGCAAAAAAAGGCCAAGATTCTTGCAAAACTGGGCCTAAGCCCGGCCGACCTTGAGCCGCAATATGTTTGCAAAAAGTGCAACGACCTTGGCTATATTGGCGGGCAGATGTGCACCTGCCTTAAAAAGATGCTGAACGAAACCCTTATCCATGAGTGTGGTGCGGGCAAAGATAAACTAAGCGACTTTAGAGACTTCAACCTCGACTTTTTGAAAGACGAGCAGCACAAAACCCAGCTTATTAAGCTTAGGAAGAAGTTTGAAGAAGTGGCTGAGGGCTTTCCTACCTCTTCGCCAAAATTCATTGTGCTTTCGGGCAAGACGGGGGTTGGCAAAACATTTTTGACCGAGTGCCTGGCAAAAGCCCTGATTGACAAGGGGTATTTGGTCTCGTTTGTGTCAGCCTTTGGCATGAACAATCTATTTTTGAGCTACCACACCACCTTTAACGAGCAAAAACAAAGCTATCTTAACGCTCTTATCGACCCTGACGTGTTGGTAATCGACGACCTTGGCACCGAGCCCGTGCTAAAGAACGTGACCAAGGAATATCTTTTGTTGGTGCTGAGCGAAAGGTCACGGCTAAACAAGCTTACAATAACCACCACCAACCTTGGCATGGACCAGCTTTTGAGCCGCTACGACGAGAGAATATTCTCACGTCTGTGCAACAAGCGTGAAAGCTTTTTGGCCCAAATTGTTGGCAGCGATCTAAGACTAAAATAAAGGCCACGGGTCTAACCCATGACCTAATAAAAAAACCAGACCATTGTTGGTCTGGTTTTGTTTTAGTTATTATTCGTCCTCTCCGTCGTCGTCATCGGTATCTTCTTCATAATCTTCTTCGTCATCGTCTTCGTCATCGTCTTCGTCATCGTCTTCGTCGTCTTCACCTTCTCCAGTAACGACTTTCTTGTAGTCTTCCATGTCGATATCGAGCAAGGTTGGGTCAAAATATTTTGAAATTATGCCGTCCATCATTTCGTTTTGCTCTTTGAACCCATCGGAGTTTACATAATCATTCAGCACATCTCCGGCTTCTTTTGGGTCGGTTACGAGCGTGACAGCGTCTTCATCGAATTTTAAAATTTCGAGAACAGGTAGGTCGCCAATTCGCAAGCAGAACATATATTTACCTTCGTCATGATGTATCTTGTTTATAAGTATATGCTTAGAACCATCAGCAAGGGTGATGACTCCCAATTCTTCAATTAACATATTTTAACCTCTCTCATTTCTTGTGCCGTTATCCAACATTTTGTTTATATGATCGGTAAAAGCTTTTTCTGTAGGGAAGATTGTTTTGAGTCTTTCTTTCTTTTCAGCTTTTACACGCTCTTCATCCTGGCCTCTATTTTTTTGCCTTTCACGATATTCTCTTTCTGAGTCTACTTGAGCATTATATTTCCTTGATTGCTCTTGGAGTATTTCATTACGGGCCTCAGCTTGTTTAGTGCAAATTCTAGTTGCAATTACAACTTTTACATCATCAGGAATCTCTCTAAAACTCAATTTGTTTGAATTGAACGCATGTACACTCATGCCATTTCTCTTTAGAATATACGCAGCAAGCTTATTAGCACGATCGTCGGCCACTTCTGAAAGTGGAAGATTTCTAGGCCTTTTGTACTTAAAACCTTTACTATACTTTTTATCTATGAATTCTTTTTGCTTATTCAAATAGCCATCAAGAATTCTTTGAATAAAATTAAATTCCGAACTAAGATTCCCATTTACTTTGTCAACTTGCATTGGTCTCAACCATAGATCGAACAACTTATCACTTGCAAAGGCATCTTCGCCTGTGTAACCTATTTGGTTGGCAGCCCAGTGAAAGTATTGTGTTTCGGTGTGGCGTGGTAGTTTAACTTTTCTCATTAATTTTTTCCCCTTTGATTGATATTACTGATTTAATTGTACCCACTACCCCGCCTTTTTGTCAAGGTTTTTTACTCGAATTTCAACAAAAGTAGCATTTTTGGGGATTTTTTTGGCCAATTTTGCAAAAATTTGCAGCCATGTAAAGAACCCAATAAAAAAACAAATAAATAAAAAGCAAAAAAAATAGCCGAGATTTCTCTCGGCTATAGGTTATTTTTGCAGTTTTTTCTTTTTCTTTTTAACAAGCACAACAGATGTAACAACCCCGGCTATGGTAATCACGCCAGCAGCCCCCACGATAACTGCTATCTTTCCGCCGTTATCTCCGCCGCCATTGTGATGATCTCCGCCGTAGTTGTTGTTGTCACCTTGGCCGCCGCCCTGGTTTCCGCCCTGGCCGCCACCGCCTTGGTTTCCACCTTGGCCACCGCCGCCCGGCATATTGCCGTTGCTATCAAGGATGTTAAACTCAAAGGTATTATAATACTCGGTGTAGTTTGACGTTCCCTCAACCCGTACGGTAGCTCTATAATGTCCGGGGTTGGCGTTTCTCAGCTGGCTGAAGGTGTAGGTGTGGCCGTCGAAGTCGTCATAGGTTATTGTGGCCTGACCGAACTTTGGCACTGGAACAGGTTCGGCAACATTTTCGCCCGACCTGAAGTCTGGAATATAGAAATTCCCAGTAAGCTCGTTGTTTGCCATGTAGATGGTTAATTCTTTGGTGTAACTGCCAGTGAAGTTAGCATCTGGCTTGGCAGTTATGGTAAATGTTGCTGGCCCGACGTTCAGGTTCTCGCCGTATGAAACATCATATTCACTTTCATAGAAAGTGATATATCTTGTATAGTTCAAGCTGACCGAAATATATAGCACTCTTGGCGCAACTTGGCTGCCTGTATAGGCCAAATAGCTTCCACCCTCAAAGTTGAGTTCAACGACTACTGCATCTTCAATATTAACTTTATTAATGGTGAAGGTCAGTGTTTTTTCGCCTGTGATGTTGCCCGATCTGCCCCTTACGGTTACCGACTTTTGACCGCAATTAAAATAGTCATCGTTATCGTAATTTAGTGTATAGTCCCTGCCTTTTCGCAGTGTATTGCTTCCAATCCTAACCGTCAGGTCATCAGGTTTGTGGTCATAGCCATCATATGTGAGGTCTTCAAGCTCGGAGATTTCCAAGTCGTTTACCGAAATAGCCTCAATGGTGAACTCAACTGTGTAGGAGCCTGTGAGGCTGCCATTGGTGGTGGATCTTATTTCCACAGTTCCGCGGCCTGCGTCCTTGTTGGCGCCGTAGGACAGCGTATAGTCTTTTTCACCATCCAACTTTAAATGTGTTCCGTCCAAGGCCTCAAAGCTAGTAATGCTTGGGCAAATTTGTTCGCCCGTGAAAGTGTATGATGTGCTGTCTAGCGTAACTCTTAGGCCCGAGGATATGTTGCGCTTTGTGATGTTAAATGTTTGATAATAGGTCCCAACATAGTTGCAGTTATAGGTGACTGCACTTTGATAGTCATATTTACCTACGATCATGACACTGTTGGCGCCAACTGTGACGTTTATATCATATTCAACTTTGTAGTCTTGCGGGTCAATGACGACATCGTCGCCACCCAAGTGTGCAACCACTCTTAACACAGTAGGCAAAATTCTCTCGCCCGTGTATTCAAAGGAAGTGCCGCCCTCAAGGTAGACATCGACAGCACCATAGGTAGACAAGCTAAATGGATTTATTTTAAACTGTCTAACAGCTTGGCTTTCTCTAAAGTTGCTGCCATCGCCTGTGATGGCGGTAAAGGTTATGTTCTTAACGCCGGCGTTGGTCATGTCGTCTTCATATGAGATGGTATAGTTGACATCTTTTTGTAGAAGAACCTTGCCCACATACACCTCGGGGTCAATCAAATGCTGCTTGCCGTCATAGGAAATTTCCTCCATCGAGATATTTGCATTTTCAATTGTACCCGGGGTTATAGTGAAGTGGCTTTGGGCTGTGCCGGTAAAGTTTGTTCCTTCCCCGGTTATGGTAACTGAAGCCTGGCCCACGTTCAAGTTGTTATCGTAAGCCACCGAATAGTCGGTGCCTTTGTTTAGCGTTATGGTATTGGTCTCATCAACATATATGGTAATTATCATTTCGGGCTGCATCTCATAACCTTTATACTCTTGGCTCTCGCCTTTCACGTATTGGACATTGATTCCGCCCGCGCCTATATCTCGCTGGACAACCTCAAAAGTGAGGGTTTTGCTGTTGTCTAGATTTCCCAAATCTCCATTTTTTGACCCGCCTTTTATGGTGTATTCATATACTCCGGCATCCACTTTTTCACTGCACTCGATGGTGTAGTCCACGTCTTCGACAAAAGGAACGTCATTAAGGCTTATTTGTGGATGAGGGACATGAGCTTTGCCGTCATAGGTTATATCAGTTTGTGTGATGATCACGTCTTCACTGTTGATGTCTTTTCGGTCTATAAAGAAGCTGTCTGTGTATTCACCGGTATAGTTTCCTGTGCCCTTTATTGTGACCTCGCAGTATTTGCCCGCTTTTATGTTTTCTCCATACGAGACGGTGAAATCCTTCTCGTTCATGGTAAGGTATGGGACTATCGAACCGTAAAGTTTTAGTTCTACGCTTTCAACCTCGGGCTCAATGGCATGGCCTGTATATACAAGGTTGTCATCCTTTAAGGTGATTGTCGCCTTTTCTACATGCTCTTTGTTGCTAATATCTCGCGGTTTAATGGTGATAGTAATATTTTTAACGCCCGTGATATCATCCTCGCCGTTGTATGAGTAATCAATAATATATGGGTGTGGCCCGACATTTATACTGCTACCACCGACAGCGCTTAAGTTATACCACGCAGTAGGCACGGTATAGCTGCCAATCTTTAAATTAAATTTAGGTGAATGCTCAAGGCCATCATAGATGTATTCCTCGCTACCCGTCATTTCTACTGTGACGCTCTCCATATCTATTGCATTTATGGCAAACGAATAGACATAGGTGCCTTCATAGTTGCCATTCTCTACTGCGGATATTGTGATTGTTCCACCCGTAGAAACATGGATGTTTTCGCCGAATGAGATTGAGCAATCGCTACCTTTTGTAAGCGTCAAATGCTCGCCGCCGTCAAGCAACATATATATCTCGCTTATAGCTGGCGTAATTTGCCTAGATGTGAAATCAAAGCTCTCTTGCTCTTGATTAAACGACAACTTTAGATCTTCGTTTATGTCGCGTTTGTTAATAGTGAAGTATACAAATGTGTTATCTAGGAAATTGCTAGATTTTGCTTGAATTTCTATCGACCTAGTTCCAGCAGCTGAAAAGTCTTGGCCTTCATAAACATATTCAAAGTCTCTTCCCGCTGTAAGCTGATAGTCATCCAAATATATGTCAGGCGTTGGCTTGTGCTCCTTCCCGTCATATGTGAAGCTTTCAACCTCACCTTTTCTAATGCTTGTCGAACGTAAACTTACAGCTCTAACCTCAAATTCAACATCGAAGTGACCAGTGCAAAATGTGTTATTAAGAGGGTTTGCTTCTAGTCGAATCTTTGTTTTTCCAGCATTGAGAGGTTTTCCATATTGGGCGTAGCTGACATTAAAGGCTGAAATATCAGCAGTATAGGATGTGTATGGAAAGCGAAGTAAAATATTTTTTATGGTTGGTTCAATATACGAGCCTGTGTAATAATAAACCTTATCGAAAGAAACTTCTAGAACCGATTGCCCCTCTTCAGTTCCCAGTTCGCAAGGTATGATGGTATATTCAAGCTCGGTTTCACCAATAAAGTTTCCATTACTTTGTCCCGTTATTTTAATGGTCTTTCTTCCAGGCATGCAATCATCACGCTCAGGGAATACCGCAAGGTAATCTTCGCTTTGCAAGGTGTATTTGGGTATATCTTCTTCACTACCCAAAACAGTCTTTGCGTCATAGGTAAGTTTTAGTGGCACAGAATTTATTCGGCCATCAAATGTTACCTCGGCATCTTCAGGATTGACAAATTCAACCTTGACATTTTTAAGATCGGCCGGCTTTATTTCAAATTCAATGTAAAAATAGCTATCCGCAGCAAAGCTTCCTTTTTCTTTTGCGAAGTAAAACCAATAAAAATGCCCTGCTTTGGTGATGTGAGTATAAACTGGCTGGCCATAATACCTATTAGGCAGGTCTAGTAGTTTAATTTCGTAATCACTGGTGGTCATAAAATTTGGGGAATGTGGATCAGGTGCTACTATCTCTTGCCCCGTAAAATCCTTTTCAGTCCAATCCAAGGTGACTTGATCTTTAAAGTAATAAATACTCTTCTTCTCGTCTAGCTTGAGTTTATACAGGCCATCTTCATCTGCACTAACACCATTTATAAGCATTTGGCTAATTTGGTCAATGGTCAATGAATCATTTTGGCCCTTGAGTGACCATGTCGAGTTTAGATAAGAATTTCCCTTTTCTCTAGCGTTTAATAGCGTATAGTCGGGTTTCTTTATCCAGCCGCCATACAAATTCCCATAAGTGCCATATACCCAATAAATGTCCCTATTGTTTAGTTTTAGCTCAATGCTGGCATTGGTTTTTAGTCGGTTGTCGGCCAAATTACGCTCGTAATATTCCAATCTTACAGGATGAGTAATTTTGGCTTCATATTCAGTAAGATTGTATTTGGCAAGGTTGGCTTTTACCTTGTCATACTTTTCGCTGCCTTCAGTTGGGTATCCAAACACAATGGCCTCAAGGCTAGAGCATCCTTCAAAAGCCTTTGTACCAAGGCTAAAAGTATCAATGTCGGTTGGGGTAAACATTGCACTTTGCAAAGAGGTGCAGTTCGTGAAGGTCCCCTCGCCAACAGAGGTTACTGAGTCGGGTAGTTCAATAAATTGAAGGCTGGTGCAGCCCGAAAAAGCGTAATTTCCTATGGACTTTATATTTAAACCCACCATAAAGCCCACTCTAGTCAAGCCTTCACAATTTGCAAAGGCATAGTCGCCCACGCTATCCGAGGCATAAATCGAAAATGTGGTCAATGACCTGCAACCAGCAAAGGCATATTTTCCAATGGTTTTTAAATTACCGCCCTCGCGGACAGCCTCTTTTAGAGAGGTGCAATTATAGAAAGCGTAATCACCTATCGAGGTCAACGAACTATAGGTTATTTTTACAAGCTTATCGTCAAAATATGACGCTTCACCATTGCCCTCAATGCTAGTCACACTGCTTGGCACGACAAGCCAATAATGCCTGCCGGCAACTTCTTGCTCGCCCGCTTCACTAAGGCCCTTTAGCACCCCATTATCAATATTGAGAAATTTTTCCTCAGCTTGAAGGGTATACTCAATATCAGGGTCAAGTGCCGCAAACGAAGGCTGTTTTGATCTAGCAAAACTTAACCCGACAAAAAGCCCGGCAGTAATTACAAAAGCCAAAACAAAGCCGAAGAATATTTTTAAACCATTTTTACTTTTAAACATTTTTCTCTCTCCTAAAAATATGTCTAAGCCAAATGTGTTTTTTACAGCCAAAAATAGTGCCATTTTGCACTACTAATATTATAATACCCCCCCGAAGTTGTCAAGCGGATAAGAACATTTTTGTAATATTTATATAAATATTATAGTTCTGCATCGCTTGCGATGAAACAAAGTGAAAAGTGAAAGGTGAAAAGTGAAAAGTTATGGCGTCGAGGCAAAGCCTCGAGTTAAATAAAAATGAAAAATTGATAGTTCCGCATCGCAAGCGATGCGGAACTAACATATCACTTTGTGCGAAATCGCACAAAGTATCACTAGAAGTTGAAATAAAAACAGCCTCAAAATTTGAGGCTGTTTTTATTTCAACTTCTTAAGGGTTTCAACCGTTTTGGATAGGTGTTTCAGCATTTCTTTGTCCATGCTGTACACATTGTCTATGGCTTGCATCTTGGTTTTTAGAGTGGCAATGCCCTTGTCGGTTATGGTGTAGTATATTTGCTTGCGGTTATTCTCGGCTTTTTCACTTTGAATAAGCCCTTCGTTTATCATCTTTTTGGCCATAAGTGCAAGGTTACTCTTTGCCATGTTAAGTTCGTAGATGAGTTCTTGCGGCGAGGTCTTTCCAAAAGAGGCAATGAGATACAACAGTTGATACTTCATGGTAAAACCACCTGCACCAAAGCCCTTGCCTTCGGCAATACGGTTGGCAGCAAGTTTAAGCTCAACTATGCTTTTTGAAAAACTATTCTCAAAAATTTTATCTTTTTCTTTTGCCATACGATTATTATAGTATAATAACCTTTTTTAGTCAATCATTTTATTTTAAAAAGATTTTTTGTTTTGTTTCCATAGTTATCCTCATCAGCCGCGACAAGGAGCAGATCCAGCAGCTTCCCCTTAGTAAGGGGAAGCCTAAAATTAAGCCATTCTTTCCCCAACGGGCGTCAGCTTGCTACAAAGTCAAAATATGCGGTTGGCTTGCCAACCGCATATTTTAAGTTAGGAGCGCGAGGAGCAATGGCTCCTCGCATAAATAATAAACAACTAAATTCTAGTAAACAAAGGTTCCACCTTGTCTAGCTTAACGGGCTGGAGGGTGGCAATTTCCTTCCATGTTGGAATGGCGTCAAGGCCTAAAAATTCACGTATTTTCTTAGCCGACGCTGGCATGAAAGGCTCAAAGATATTGGACAGGTTGGCTATCACATAAGCGCAGCTATAGATGGTATTGTTAAAGGCCTTTTGATCCTCTTTGGCCTGTACCCATGGCTTTTGCTCGTCATAGTAGCGATTGGTGAAAGCCACGAGCTCCATGGCCGCCTCGGCCGCCTTTTTAAACTCCAGCTTTTCAATCTGCGAACCCACTTCTTTATATGTTGCAAGGGTCATATTCCTAATCTCGCTGGCCACCTCACCCACTGGCAAACTTTCCAGCCCCTTAAATTTGAGGGTACGGTTGATGAGGTTGCCGAACTTGTTGACCACTTCGCCGTTGTGCGAGGCCTTAAACAGGTCCAAAGTGAAGTTGGCGTCCTTTTTCTCAGGCCCGTTAGCTGCAAAATAGTAACGCAAACTGTCGGTTGAATAGGCGTTTGCCCAAACAAGCGCCTCAAAGCTTGTCCCGCTGCTCTTGGAAATCTTTTGTCCGTCGCAAAGCAAATACTCGGCCGAAACCATGACATTGTTTGTGACAAAATTGTCTTTCAACCCCTCTAGCATTGCAGGCAAAAACATTGAATGGAACACAATATTGTCCTTTGCGTGGCACATATAAATAATCTTCTCGGTGTCGGGTTCAACATCCTTCTTCCAAAACTTTCGCCAGTCAAACCCACGCTCATTGGCAAGTGCCATGGTGTCGGTAAGATAGCCGAGCAGGGCCTCCCACCAAACCCATACAACCTTGTTCTCAAAGCCCTCGACAGGAATCTTCACTCCCCAGTCTAGGTCACGTGAAAAGTCTCGGTCCCTGAGGTCGGCAAGATATTTCTTAGTCTCGTTTAAAGCGTTTACCCGCCAAACATTTTGATTCTTGTCCACAAGGTCCTCAATAAGGCTTTTGAAGGCTGTCAGCTTGAACACCAGCACCTTGTCTTCACGCTGTTTGGTCTTTCCCCCGCACACAAGGCAGGTGGCGTTTTCAAGGTCGGCCTCGGTTGGAACATGGCCGCAATCGCAGTTGTCAGCCTTGGTGCGTCTGCCGCAAACCGGGCAGGTTATTTCTATCTCGGTGTCGTTTACGAACTTGCCGCAAGTCTCGCAGTATGGCCTTTTGACCTTCTTTTCGTAAAGGTAGCCGTTGTCGTAGAGCTTTCTAAAAATCTCCATACACTTTTGCTTGTGGAACTCGTCATAAGTGATAGAAAATTTATCAAAAGAGAAATTGAACTTTTCCAGCGCCTCGGTAAAGTTTTTGTGGTACCTGTCCACAATATCTTTTGGCGTGCAGCCCTCTTGCTTTGCCCGAATGCTTGGCTTGGTGCCATGGCTGTCGGTGCCCGAAACCATGATGGCGTCGTCCCCCAAAGCACGGTGGTATCTTACCAAAATGTCGCCCGAAAGCGAACTTGCTATGTATCCAAGGTGCAAATTATTGTTGGCATAGGGCCAAGATACGCACACAACTACATTTCTTTTCTTGTTCATTATTTATCTTCCGCCTTTTTAAAATTTCTTTTATCCTGAGACTTTTTCCACATCTTCCCCGTGGTCTTGGCCAGCCCTTTTTCGCTAGCAAAGCGGCTGACAAATCGTACAAAGCGATTGATAGACTTTGGAATGACCACCGTCTTGTGCTTTTTCATGGCTTTAAGCCCCAGCTTTGCTACCTCTTCGGGAGTGCTCATGGTGATCTTTCCGTTAAAGCCCTGGGCTTTTATGGCCTCTTTCATGGCATCCGAGGTAGGTATGCCCGACGGGCAAATGGTGGTGATATACACCTGTTTGTCTTTAAGCTCAACGCTGAGGGCCACCATGATGCTCTTTAAGAAGGCCTTGGTGGCTGCATACATGGCCATGTATGGCATTGGATAGTACCCTGCCATGCTGGCCACGGTCAAAATGTTGAGGGGCTGGCTCTTGTCCCGAGCCTTGATTATCTTTTGCGTCAGGTCTATAGTCCCCTCGCAGTTGACCCGCACAATCTTCATGACCTCTTCGTCGCTGTGGGCGAGGAACTCGCCCTCAGCAATGTAGCCAGCATTGTTAATTAGAAAGTCGATGCCAATCTTGTTTTCGGCCAAAAAGTCCACAAGGGCCTTGCGCTCCTCTTCTTTTGACAGGTCGCAGGCCTTGCAAACGATGCTAAGCTCGGGATAGCTTTCTTTGACGCGTGCGGCAAGGGTCTCCAGCCTTTGCTGATTGGTGCCAGTAAGCACAAGGTCATCGCCTTTTTTTGCACACTCGTTCACAAAGGCATTCCCCAGCCCGCCAGTTGCACCAGTAATAAGTGTTGCCATAGTTTTTCCTCTCTTTCTATTATAGTCATAAAAAGTCCAAAAGCAAGCAAAATCCGTCAGCCGGGGCCGACGGATTAGTGAGTTTAATAAAAGGTCAGCCCTATTTTTTCAGTGCCTCATTAAGCTTCTCAAGCATGACATCAACGTCTACGCCATGAACCATGGCAGCCTCTTCAAGGCTCTCCATACGGCTCATTGGGCAGCCAAAGCAATGCAGACCAAAGCCCATCAAAACAGGAGCTAGATTCTCATCTATCTTCAAAACATCATCAATGGTCATGGTCTTTTTAATTTTAATCTTCTTTTTCATTACTTGCCCTCCTTGTATTTGGTCATGGCATCAACAAGCTCTTTAATTTGCTTTTCAATTCTCTTGGTTTGGCTTGGCGAAAGTGGTTCTTCGTTCTTACGCATAAGCTTTTCAGCCCGAACAAGTGCCTCTTCAAAGTCCTTGTCGGTCTTAATTACGAACTCGCCTGGCTGGTTGACCTCTTTCTTAGGTCGACCCCTCCCACGCTTTGGCAGAACCTCTTCGTCATCGTCATCGTCGTCATTGTCACTATCAATAAGATCACTGAAATCTAGCTTAAAATTGTCAACAGCTTCATCTTTATTCTCGGCCATGGTCTCCTCCTCTTTTTGAGTCTCTTCGGTTTGGTTATTTTCATCCTCTTGGGCCCCAGCTACTGAATCCTCATCAACAAGGTCTTCAAGAGCCCTTTTTATCTCCTCAACTTCGGCCTCGCTTTGCTTTGCCTCACTTTCCTCAGTCACTGCGGCTGGCTTTTGCTTTGCTTTTTTGGCAGGCTTCTCTTCTACCTTTTGGGCAGCCTGGGCATCGGCCTCAGCTGGCTTTTCCTCAACCTCAGTTGGCTTTTCTTCTACCTTTTGGGTCTTTGCATTTTCAAGTGCCACAGCATAGCTGTTTGTGGTCTCCACTATCTGTTCTTTAAGGCTGGCCAGCTCTTCAAGGCTGTCTTCAAGCCTGGTCTCTAGCTCTTCCATGTGTTGGTTGTCGACCTGAACAGGGCTGGTTGCAAAGTAGTTATCAAGATACTCTTTGATGGCAACATTTATCTTGTCGGTGTCAACATCGATGACAGGTTGAGCCTGCTCGCCTTGGTCAGTGGCGCCATTGGCACGCTCTTGCCTTACGGCTTGGTCCATATTGTCGAGCATATCGTTAAACTCGTCAACAGCCACTTTGTATTGGTGCTGGCGGATGGCGGTGTAGACATAGTAGATTATCTTTGCCACCAGCAAGAACATAAATGGGCAAATGGCAGCTTCGCCAAGTGCTGCACCCGTAAGCGCCTCTTCGGTGGACAAGATTGCAATGCTAAACAGCAAAAGGCCGGCGAAAATGAAGTTTATGTATGTTTTAATTATTGACTTGTTTTGGTTAAATACACCACCGGTTAGCTCAACATCCAAGCTTTGGAACCTCTTTATGTGGTCGCTTGGCAGACTGCCGGGATTGGCATTAAAATTTTTATATCCCCTTTGAAACTCCGAGCTCATCTTAGATGTCAAGGCGTCCAGCCCGCTCTTGGATGAGGCCGTCATTCCGTTTTTGCTTATATATTCATTTATTTTTCTTGCACCACGTGCAAACCTAACCTGGAAGGAAAATATAAGCGAAAAGATAACCCAAAGCAGCATGAGCCCAAGAGCCACAGCTGCCACAATGGCCAGCCTTTCGTTGGTTATAACCCCCACCATAACTTTAAATGCGGTTACGATATATTGATACATACTTTTTCTCCTTGATATTTTTTATTATATCACATCAATTTTGGTATGTAAAAGCAAATTTGTTATGTTTTTATACAGAATAGGTATTTTTTGGAAAATTTATTAAAGTCATTTTTAATAAAAAAGAGGACACCTATTGTCCCCTTTAATTAAATGATATTTACACCTCAATCAGTTTCGCGGCGGCAAGGCTGGCGATGTAGCGTTTTGTGACCGGAAGGTTATAGCACCTTTGCATGGCCTCGGAATATAGGTCAAGCTGTTTTGCATATTTGGCCATGTTCTCACCGCTGAGCCTGCCCGTCTTATAGTCCACAATGACAAGACCGCCGTCTATAAACAAGCACAGGTCGACCACGCCTTGGACAACCGAGTTTTCGCCGTCGGCGCCATAGAGCATAAAGAACTCATTTTCTTTTTTAATCTTCTTGGCCGAAGATACCATTTTTGCAAATTCAGGGTTTTGAATGAGTTTTAAAATTTGGTCAATCTCAATCTCTTTTTTGTCCTCTTCGCTAATGACCCCAAGTTCGGCCAGCCTGTCAACCTTCTTTTGTATCTCTTCTCTAGTCTTTTCACTAAGGTCTAGCATTTCGAGCACTTTGTGTTGCAGTGTGCCATTTTTGGCGCTGCTGCCAGTTCCCGCCATATCCTCGGATAAAACGTAGTCAACCCCAGCCTCTTTTTCTTCTTCTATGACGCTGGTGACCGCCGTCTTTAGCGGAGTGGTTAAGCTCTTTTTGTATGGATACTCAAAGTCGAAAATATTTCGCACCTTGACCGCTTTGCTCTCATCGGCCGAGGTTATCAAAACCTGCCTTTGCTCTTTGGCCGGCATGGCCTGTATAAGCTGGTCGGCGTCTTGAATTTCAAGAGTGTAGCCAAGTTGTTTTTGCAGCTTTTCGCTGGTGAAAAGATCCCCCATAAAGTCCATAAACGAGGTTGGCGAAACAGGGAAGTCCTCTTTTATCTTGTCGTAGTCGCCGCTGGCCGTAACGAACAAATAGTCAGTGGCACGGGTCAGAGCCACATACAAAAGCCTCTGCTGCTCTTCAAGAAGCTTGCGGGTCTCTCTCATCTTGACCGCCTGCCTTGCGAGGGTGGGCTCTCTAAACCTAAGGCTGGTGTAGTAATAATAGATACTTGGCCCGAGTTCGCTAGAAATTAGCAGCTTTTCCTTCATGGATTTGAAGTTGAATTGCTTGTTCGTCAGCACCACAAAGACCACTGGAAATTCCAGCCCCTTGCTCTTGTGGATGGTCATGACCTTGACCGCACCCTGGCTGTGCGACGACGGACAGGTGACCTCGGCCTGGGCCTGCTCGTTTATATACTCGGCCAGCGAAGTTTCGGGCAGCGAAGCAAGGAATTTTTGCAGCTTTTGCTTGTGCTTGTCATGCTCCTTTTCGTAGGCTATCTTCTCTTCGAGGTTTTTCTCGCTAACAAGCTCGGTGGCAAGAGTACTTACAGGCAAATACCTAGCCTTGCCTCTATAGCGAGAGAGGCAGTCGAAAAAGTCACCAAGTTTGGCCTTGGTCTGTTCGTCAAGAGAGTCACTTGAAAGGGCGTTTTTCACCTCTTCGAAATAGTATTCATGTCCGCCGCCTGCAATCTTTATGGCCGCAAGCTCATCTGCAGTAAAGCCAAACACCTTGCTAAACAGGCAACTGAACAGGCTGTAGTCCACCTTGTAGTTGTTGACGCACTCCAAAAAACTCTTTATCCCGAACACATACTCGTCCTCAAGACAATCGCCCTCGGCGTCGGTGCTCACTGGGATATTGAAGTCCTCTAGCGTCTTTACAATCTTTGCAAGGTTTTCATTCCTAGACTGGGTCAAAATGGTGATGTCCGAGAACCTAATAAGCCTTGGCTTTTTGGTGTTTTTATCAATTATTTTGCCGCTCTTTACAAGCTCGGAAATTTTGTGGGCTATCATTATGCCCTCGGCCTGGCCACTGAGGTTGGAAATGGTTTGGCTGTTGTCCTCTTTTACCGAATAGACTTCGAGATTATCAACTGTCTCTTTGTCCCCCTTGCTGGTCTTGGCAAACATCAGCCCCACGCGCTGCTCGTCATCAATCTGCTTTTTGTCCCCCGCCAAAAGCGAGGCGTCTTTTTCATAGTTGACCCCGCCAAAGTCCTCGGTCATAGTGCGGGCAAAGATGGCGTTTACAAAATTTAGAATTTGGCTCTTGCTTCTAAAATTGGCGTTGAGTTTTATGAGTTTGCCAATGGTCTCGTTGGCCTCATACATATTGTATTTTTCAAGAAAGATTTCGGGCACGCACAGGCGGAAACGATATATGCTCTGCTTAACGTCCCCTACCATAAAGCGGTTGTCCCCACGAGAAATGAGGCTTATTATCTTCTCTTGCACGTGGTTGATGTCCTGGTATTCGTCAACCAGCACATAGTCGTATTTGTTCTTAATCTCCTCACGCAGCTCTTGGTTATTCAAAACTTCCAATGTATACTGCTCAAGGTCGTTAAAGTCCAGCCCGCCCTTTTCCTTTTTGAGGGCCTTGAATTCCTTTTCAAATTCAAGGGTTAAACTAAACAAATTTTCCACCCTCTTACGGCTGATTTCAAGGTCATGAGAAAGGCTATTGAAGCGGCCGTCAACCACATTTTCCTTGATCTTTTTAAAAGCGGTGGACATTTCTTCTTTGACGGCGTTCACCCTTTCATACAAAAACTCATGGCCCTGCGTGGCACGTGGGATTCGTGGCGATGCCCCCCTCTCAAGCACCCTTTTGGCGTTGTTTACAAAGTTGTCGTTATAACTTATAAGCTCAAGCGCGCTGTCCATTTTTTGAAGATACTCGATAAGCTTGGTCTCGCCAAGCTCGTTTGCCTCGGCCATTAGCGGAGCAAAGGCCTCTTTCAGCCTTGACTTTTCGGCCTTTAGATAGCGGTTTATAACCTTTGCGGCCTGGTTTTTGCTAAGGTCGGGGTCGTAGAGCGAGTCCACCGTTTCTTTAAACCACTGCTCGCGGTCAACGATGGAGCAAAGGTAGTTATATAGACTTAGCACCACCTCTTTTAGCCCCTCGTCTTTTCGGCTCTTTGAAAAGATGTCCACAAGCTCAAAAAAGTCTTTGTCGGCCTTTTCGCTCTTTTGGTTAAACAGCTTTACTAGTGCCTTTTGCTTAAGTGCCTCGACGTCTTGCTCGTCCAAAACAATAAAGGTTGGGTCCAGCCCCACTTCGTAAAAATAGGACTTCAAAAGCCTTGCACAAAAAGAGTGCAAGTTAGACACATCGGCAGTTGGCAGATCGTCAATTTGCTCTAGAATAAACGGATCGCTCATAAGTTTTGAAAGCGACTTTGTAAGCTTGTTTTTCATGTCGGCAGCGCTGGCCTTGGTGAAGGTCAGCACCAAAAAATTGTTGATTGGCACGTGGGATTTAATCAGCCTTGAAATACGCTCAATCATGACCGTTGTCTTTCCGCTGCCGGCCGCCGCCGAAACCAAGAGGTTTGAGCCTTTATACTCTATGGCCTCTTTTTGCTCGTCGGTCCACTTTACCTCTTCGCCCATTCTTGCCCCTCCTTTAAAAAGTCCTTAACGTTCTCAATTCTGGCCTTTCGCACCGATTGGTAGCCGTCTGAAACAATACCGCAAATGTTCTTAAAACTGCAATATGTGCAAGGCAGGTTCTCGCCTTTTTTGTATGGCGAAGGCTTGAAATACCCTTCCATAATCTCTTTAGTGGCCTTGGTGGCCATGGCGAGGGCATACTCCTTCATGCTCTCTAGCTCCCCACGTGAAAGAAGGTAGTCGGTGACTTTGATGCTCTCGTCAACTTTCAAAGTCAGGCCAATGTGCGTGCTCTTTGGCTTGTCCAAGTTTACCGACTGGTCCATAGCACGCAAGACGTCGTTTTCATAGAGAAGATAACCCATCATCTTGTATGGGCTGTCGGCTTTTTTCTCAGCGTCAACAAATTCGTTGCGCACAGGGAAATACAGCACCCCGGCCGGCTGCTTTTTGAGCTCGTCCATGGCCGAAAGGTATATGGCAAGCTGAAGCTTGTGGCCGTAGTAAATGTCCTCGGCCGTAGACTCAACCTTGCCCGTTTTATAGTCAATAAGGCGGAAAAAGTCGCCATATTCGTCCACGCGGTCAATTTTCCCCACAATCTCAATGCCGGTATCTCCAAGCTTTATGCCCGTAAATTTTCTTTCAACAAAGTTTGGCTTTGGCTTAAAAGCCGAGTGGTTTATCTCGTCTAGAATTCCTGAGAGTAGCCGCTTAGACTCGCTTTGCAAAATTTTTATTAGGGTGCGGTTATCCTCTTCGCTATACTTTTCTTCGGCCAGAATCTTTTTTAATGTGTTCTCGGCATATTTGTTAGGGTCGACATTTGGATGCGTCTGCAAATGCTTTACAAATTCTTCGGCCAACTTATGCAAAACATCACCCACATCAAGGGCTTTCATGCCGGCCTCTTTTCGCTCTTTGAGTTTGAGACCATAGTCCACAAAATGGCTGAAAGGACAGGAAAAATATCGCTCAAGTTCGGAAATTGAGGTGGTATTTCTAGGGAAAAACAACTTTTTTGCGTTTTTTGCAAGTGCAAAGGTGGGCTCATTGTTGACATTATACGCAGCCTCATCAATGTCGGGAGTGAGTGCTTTATATAGCGTATGCACAGCGGCGTCGCCCGCAGGGTAGTCCACCCCTAACTTGTAGGCCGAAAGGTTTTCGGCAAGATATTTCCTTGCCACCTTTTTAGAGCCTAACGCCAGTGCAAGCTCTTCGGGGTCTTGGCTGTTTTCGGCCTCTTCAAAGGCCGAAGAAATGCGGCAAGGCTCAACCTCTTCCCCGTCTTTTGTAAATAGGCCAAGAATGCTGGTGATTAGGGTTGACGACTTAGTCTCCTCTCCCGAGCTGTCCCTTTGGGCGTAGGATATTGTGAGCTTATTCTCAGGCAGTGCCAGCAGCTCAAACACCTTATATCTTTCACGGCGGTTTATGGTGCGAATGGTTGGTTCTATCTTCTTTTGGCTGATGTCTTGCAAAGATAAGATATCGGCATCTTGAATAAGTCCAAGGTCGAGTTCACGCTTTGGAAAGTTGCCGTCGGTGGCTCCCACCACATAAAGGTTCTTGACCCCGTAGAGTCCGTCGGCACTGGTCACCACCTGCACATTGTCTATGGCCAGTGGCAGCAGCGAGATGTCGGCGGCCTCTAACCCGCTAATTAAAAGGGTGTAGAGTTCGTCGAGTTTTAGCTTGTAGTTGCCCAAAAATTGCGAAAGCATTTTTAATACGCTTTCGAGCTTATCGTAGACCTGTTCGGTGGCTTTGGCCGCCCTTAGGTCGCCTTTTTCGGTCTGCAGTTTTTGCAGGTTTTCTAGCCTTGTTTGCAGGTTAAACCTATCAAAAAACGCAAAAAGTTGCTCCACAAGCTCAAAAATGGTTAAATTTTCGCTATATGACACCGAAAAGTCTTGAATTATCTTTAAAAGTTCTTCGCGAATTTCTTCAGCATTGGCCTTTAGTTTGTCCTCAATTTTGAGCGGAGTTAAAAACTTGTTGTGGTCAATGCCGAACTGCAAGGTGTAGTTGTCAAAGTCGTCCACCTTATCGCTATCAAGGTTAAGTAGGGCCGAGCGGGCAAACATGACCATGTCCTCTCGATCAAGCTTGCGGCGAATTAGCATAAACAAACACTTTACAAAATCAAAGAGCGGGTGGGTTTCCATTTGGTATGGATCGCCGGCAAAATGCGGAATATCAAAGGCATCGAGGCTCTTTATAACCTCGTTTCTTTGATCGGCATTGGCAAGGAAAATTACATTATCTTTGTATCGACACTTGCCGCTTATGATGTCTCTTTTAATAAGGCTGGCCACCTTGTCGGCCTCAACGCTCCAACTTGCACATTCATAAATGGACAGGTTGCCGCTCAGGTTTTTGGCCTCTACAGGGTAGCTAAAAAGGTTTTCAAAAATTTGTTTAAAGTCGCCACTTAGCGGCTTTTCTTTAAAAACAGGATCATATTTTATGCCAAAATCATCGGCAATATTTTTTAACTTTTCATATACCTCATTGTCCGAAATATGGGCATTTTTGCGGTTTGGATGCAAGAAAGGCTCACTCACAACCAGTGATTTTGCGTTTTTTACAAGTGCCTTTACCACCCCGCAAGCACTTGCCGTCAGCGAGTCGAACCCCACCATGTAGACATAGGCATCTTTAACTCTTTGGCTGGCCTCGATCTCTCCTTCAAGCATGGTAAGCTTGTCCGACGGGTCGATAAAGTTTTCGCTTATGTATCTTTGGTAGTCGTCGTATAAGAGCGAGATATCTTTAAGCTTAATTTTCAGTGCAGTCTTGCACTTGTCGGCCGACTCCGAGAGTTCAAGCGGGCTTATCCCCGAGGACTTTAGCTGCTGAATGGTCTCATAAATGTTTTCGGCAAAGCCCACGGTCGACGCCGTCTTTTTGTAGCACACAAGGTTGTCGGCCTCGTTCATTATGAGGTGGCGAATAAGCATAACCCCAGCCTCTTTGTTTAGCGGATAGCGAGGAGTGGTCTGTATCTTTTTTAGCAGCCTGTTGAAGCTATAAATGTAGATATTAGAAAAGGCATGGCTGGAAATGTTGTCAAGCAAATATCTTTCAACAAAAAGAGTCTTGGTCTCGGGCGCAAGGACGATATACTCGTTTTCGGGCTCGGCCTGCCGCTTTTTTATTAAGCTGTCTAGTGCGTCCTTGGCCGCCTGCTCGCAGGTGGTCGAAAGGACAATGTCCATCTTCATTTGTACACCTCGCAACTATTATAGCAAAGTAATTTTGTTTTTACAATAATAAAATGTCCATATTTTTGGACACGACAAGTTTTGTATCAAAGAAAAATAGAGGTTTTGCCTCTATTTCTTAACAACCACAACGTTCAGCTTGCCGGTTACGCCTTTGTAAAGCTTGACCGCAACTTGGTATCTTCCCGCCGTCTTAATTGGCTGCGAAAGTTCAATTTTTTTTCGGTCTATTTGGTATCCAAGTTTTGTCAGCGCGTCGCTTATTTCGATAGGTCCAACCGAGCCAAAGGTCTTGCCGTTCTCGCCCACCAAAACTTCCAAAGTGACCACGACATCTTCAAGTTTTTTTGCTAAGGCTTTGGCGGCTTCGGTCTCCTCTTTAATTTTTCTTGCCTCGGCGGCTTTTTCTTGGGCGTTAAGGTTCAAATTTCCGGCATTTGCAGGCACTGCCATTTTGTTTTTTAAAAGGAAATTATTTGCATATCCGTCACTGACGTTTACAATATCCCCTTTATTCCCCAGAGCCTTTACATTTTGTGTTAGAATAACTTTCATATGTTTTACCTCATTTTCATTATAAATATATAAAAAAGCCTTGTCAATTATTTGTATAATTTAGCCCACTTTACGCACACTAGAAAAGAGGAGTAAAAATATGTTTGATCTAAAATGTAAACGCAAGAACTGCCTATATAACAAAGACTGCAACTGCACCGCTCACCGCATCGAAGTAAATAAGTCCACCAAATGCACGACCTACGAAGATTGTGGCTACGACAAGCAAGAAAAAGACGAAATCCCACAGCCACCATCGAGAAAGAACACCAATGTGGGCTGCGATGCCAAGTGCATTTTTAACGACAACCACACCTGCAAAGCCAACGGCATCTCGGTCATGACCAACGACTTTTCACCCGAGTGCTGCACCTTTATGCCAAAGTAGCCAAAAATTTTCTTTAAAACCTTGACAAAAGCCAAAGCGGCTGTTAAAATATGCTCGTAATAAAAATCCAAGTGCCTAAGACAGTAAGTGGCAACGCCTTAAAAATGCTTACCGAGGAACGAACGAGCAAGTGATCTCCACCCTCATGTTCCTTTGAGCATGAGGGTTTTTGTTATCTTCACACTAACAAAAAGGGAGGAATATATGTCAGCAAATTTTGAAAACAAAAAGCAAATTGTTGAAGAAATTAAGAACTATGCTCAAAATTCTCAAAGTGTTGTGCTTGTCGACTATCGCGGGCTCACCGTTGCTCAGGTAACCGAGCTTAGAAAGGCATTTAGAGACGCTGGGGCTGTGTTCAAGGTTTACAAAAACCGCCTTATGAAAATTGCTTTCGAAGAACTTGGCATCAAGTTTGACGACAGCATGCTCGAAGGCACAACAGCAGTTGCTTTCCATAACACAGACGCTGTATGTCCTGCCAAGATTGCGGTTGATGGAGAGGCTAAATACAAAACCTTAAAGGTTAAGTGCGCATGGTACGACGGCAAACAACTCAGTGATGCCGAAACCCGTGCCTTCGCTTCTATCCCATCAAAGGAAGTTTTGGTGGCACAACTGGTCGGAATGCTCACCACCCCTATTCGTGGGCTGGCTGTTGCATTAAAACAAATTGCCGAGAAAAAGGCGTAATTTACATAAAGGAGATATTTAAATGGATACCAAAAAGTTTATTGAAGAAATCAAAGCTCTTTCAGTTGTTGAGCTTAACGATCTTGTAAAAGCTCTTGAGGAAGAGTTTGGTGTTAGCGCAGCTGCTATGGCTGTTGCTGCTCCTGCTGCTGGCGCTGCTGGTGCTGCCCCTGCAGAAGAAGAGAAGACCGAATTTAACGTTGTTTTGAAGGACATTGGACCAAACAAGATCAACGTTATCAAGGTTGCTCGTGAAATCACTGGTCTTGGCCTAAGCGAGGCAAAGGCTCTTGTTGAAACTCCAAATGCAGTTATCAAGGAAAATGTTCACAAAGATGCTGCAAATGAAATGGTTGAAAAGTTCAAAGCTGCTGGTGCAACTGTAGAACTTAAATAACTTTTACCAAAACTAATTTAACCGTGGTGTGAAGCAAAAAAGGAACTCAAATTGAGTCCCTTTTTTTTAATCTCTTAATCCTTTTGGATAATAATTTTTCAGCCTACCATTGACCGCCTTGCCGCCCCCAAGTGGCACTCCACCCACCAGCACGCACACATAGCCCGAAGAGTATTGGCACTCAATCTCTTCACCATGGATATATTTTGCCACCCGCGGGTCGGTTGGCGTCAGGTCAAGCCTCTTCACAAATTGCTCACCATAGCACTTAAAAAATTGATGCTCGGGCACAAGCCGGTCTTTTACTATTGTCCCCACCCGAGCCCCCATCGAGACCAGTTCAGGCAAATTTAGTTCGGGCCCGTCATAGGCAAAAACTGCTTTTCCAACCCGGTAAAACTCAAATTTTTCACTATTTACACACTCTTTTGTCAGCATTTTTGCGTTTTTTAGCTCATTTTGGGATAATTTATAGGTATTTTTATATGTTTTTGAGCAAAACTCCTCTTCATCCGCTGCAATCTTTATAAGTTTTGCCACAAATTGACCTTCTCCAAAGCCGTCCTGCGGATAGACTCGTCCAACTTTTTCAAAGTCCGCCCCATATTCTTTCAATCCCGGGCGAACATACCTTTGTATGTTTTTTGGCAAGTCCAAAATCTTAAAGCGGCCGGTTTTAAGTAGCTCTTGCACGCTCTCCTCGTTTTCTTCAGGGCTAAAAGTGCAAGTAGAGTAGACCAACTCTCCCCCGACTTTCAGCATCTTTTCGGCCGCAAGCAAAATTTCTACCTGCCGCTCATGGTTGAAGGCATTTATCCCCTCTTTCCACTCTCCTATGGTGGCGGGGTCTTTTCTAAACATCCCCTCGCCCGAGCAAGGGGCATCGACCAAAATTTTATCAAAGTATACGCCAAAGACTTTGCAAAGCCGCTCGGTGCTGGTGCTGGTGATAATGGCATTTTTAAAGCCTTGGCGCTCAATATTGCTAAGTAGCACATTAGCCCGCCCATGCACATATTCATTTAGCACCACCACCCCGGTCTTGTCTCTTTCAAGAATTTGGCCAGCCTTGCCACCGGGGGCTGAGCAAAGGTCAAGCACCCTGTCTCCCTCTTTTGCGTCAAGGGCAAGTGCGGCCAGCATACTCGACGGCTCTTGGCTATACACAAGCCCCAAATGATGAGCCAGCGTGTGGCCAATCTTGGTCTCATCCATAACTTCGTAGCAGTTCTCCAGGCCGTCCAGCTTTTTTATTTTGCAGGGCAAAAACTCTTCCAGCCGCTCCACTTTGTAGGTCTGGTTTAGCCTAAGAGAGTGCTTTGGGGGCTCATTTAAGCAAGAAAGATAGTTTTTGTAGTCCTCACCCAGCAGTTTTTGCATATTTTCTTGAAATTTTTCAGGCAGTTTCATGTTTTGATTATAGCAAAAATTAGCATATTGTCAATTTTTTTGAAGTATGGAGAGCTAGAGTATTGCATTAAAGTTATTTACAAAATTTAAAACATATGCTATACTATCCGCATTAAACCAAAGGAGAAAAATATGTACCCCCCCAGTAGCATGATAAATTTTTTATCAGCAAAAGCAACTTTTACATGGTCAGACGGCCTCGCCATTGTTGGCGTTGTGCTGCTGATCGCATTCTCAGCCTTTTTCAGTTCGGCCGAAACCGCCTTTTCGAGGGTCAACCTCATAAGGATCAAAAGCTACGCCGACGAAAAGCGCAAGGGCGCCCGCAGGGCCCTATACATCTGCGAAAACTTTGACAAAACACTTAGCACCATCCTAGTTGGCAACAACCTTGTAAACATTGCATCGACCACCATTTGTGCCTACCTGTTTACAAAGTTTATCCTAAGTCCAACCCTGTCTAACCTTTTAAACACCGTCGTAATGACTATCATTATATTAATTTTTGGCGAGATACTTCCAAAGTCTTTAGCCAAGAACAACCCCGAGGGCTTTGCCCTCAAAATTAGCGGCTTTTTGTTTGTGCTAATGAAGATTTTGACCCCTATCACCTTCATCTTCAACCTCATGCAAAAGGCGGCTAATAAAAAGAACAAAAACGAAGAGCCAACCGTCACCGAAGACGAGCTTGAAAGCATTATCGACACCATGACCGACGAGGGCGTGCTGGCCAAAAAAGAGGCCGACATCTTGCAAGGGGCGCTAGACCTGTCCTCGCACACTGTCTACGAGATCATGACCCCACGTGTGGACATCATAGCTGTCGATGTTGACGACAAGATTGAGGATATAAACAAAATTTTCCTTGAGCACCAGTTCTCGCGAATGCCGGTCTATGAAAATGACAAGGACAATATTATCGGCATTTTAAACCAAAAAGACATGATGCTCAAAATGCTACAAAAAGAGCCTGTAAACGTGCGTGAGCTTATGACCAAGCCGACATTCGTTACCGAGACCATGAAGGTCAGTGACCTCATCCGCCTTATGCAAAAGGAGAAGAACCTAATAAGCATTGTGCTAGACGAGTACGGCGGCACCAGCGGAATTGTCACCATGGAAGACGCCCTTGAGGAGATGGTGGGCGAAATATACGACGAGCACGACGACGAAGAGGTGCACGAGCCCATCCACCCTGCCGGCGACAACACCTATATCCTCGACCCTGACGTCAGCGTGGAAGACCTGTACGACTACCTCGAGATCGAACACCTGCCCGAGACCGCATACTCTTCGGTGGGTGGAATGCTCTATGAGATGAGCGAGGGCGTGCCGGCCGAGGGCAAGCAAATTGAAGTGGTGGCTGTTGATGACGTTTTAAACGCCCACAACGACTACGTGCAAACCATCACCAACCTATCCTTCACCATAACCAAGATGGAAGACAGGCGAATTGCCGAGATAAGGCTGGTGGTCGACCGAAAGAGCCAAGAAGTCCAAGACTAATAAAAGGCCATACCAAAAAGTATGGCTTTTTTCATGAACTTTTTTTGTAAAATGTTTACTTTATAGAAGCAAGGTGATATACTTATCAAGATTGTTTTTATAAGGATATTTACTATGATTAACGAGAAAATTAGGAACATTGCAATAATTGCCCACGTCGACCACGGCAAAACTTCGCTGGTCAACGAAATGCTTAAACAAGGCGGGGTTTTTAGGGAGAACCAGCAGGTTGAAGACAGGGTCATGGACTCAAACGCTCTTGAACGCGAGCGTGGTATTACCATACTTTCAAAGAACGCTGCCTGCATGTATAACGGCGTAAAAATCAACGTTATCGACACCCCAGGACACGCCGATTTTGGTGGCGAGGTTGAACGTGTTCTCAAAATGGTAGACGGCGTTTTGCTTGTCGTTGACGCCTTTGAAGGCACCATGCCACAGACTAGGTTCGTGCTCTCTAAGGCCCTTGAACTTAACCACAAAGTGGTTGTGGTCATCAACAAGATTGACCGCAAGGACGCACGTGTCAAAGAGGTTATCGACGAGGTTTTGGAGCTGCTTATAAACCTTGGTGCTACCGACGAGCAGCTGGACAGCCCGTTTGTGTTCTGCTCGGCGCGCTACGGCACGTCATCCCTTGACCCCGACACCCCTGGCACTGATATGAAGCCGCTTTTTGAGACCATAATAAGCCACATCCCTGCCCCAAGCGGAGACGAGAAGGGACCGCTAAAAATGCTTGTGTCATCTTGCGAGCAAAACGACTATCTAGGCAAGCTTGGCGTTGGTAAGATTGAGCAAGGCCAGGTCCGTGTCGGCGACACCGTTGCCGTGGTCAACTACCACGACCCTAGCAAAAAGACCCAGTTCAGGATTGTCAACCTCTTCCAGTTTGAGGGGCTTAAAAGAGTCAATGCCGAAAGCGCCACCGTGGGCGACATCGTGTGCATTTCAGGCTCGAACGAGATCACCATTGGCGACACCATAACCGATAAAAACCAGCCCGAGGCCCTGCCTTTTGTAAAGATCAGCGAGCCTAGCGTTGAGATGGAATTTTCGGTCAACAACAGCCCATTTGCCGGCACCGAGGGCAAGTACTGCACCTCTCGCCACCTGCGCGACAGGCTGTTCAAAGAGGCCGTAAAAGACCTCAGCCTCAGGGTGTATGAGACCTCTTCGGCCGACACCTTCCGTGTGCTCGGGCGTGGAGAAATGCATATCTCCATCCTCATTGAAAATATGCGTCGTGACGGGTTTGAGTTCCAGGTCAGCATGCCTAAGGTCATCTTCAAAGAGATTGACGGGGTCAAGTGCGAGCCTATCGACCGCCTGACCATCGACGTGCCTGAGGACTGCGTGGGGGCTATAATGAGCACCATAGGGGCTAGAAAGGGCGACCTTATAACCATGACCCCGCTTGGCAACCGCATACGACTTGAGTTCTTCATCCCTGCCCGCGGGCTGTTTGGATACAAGAACCAGTTCTTGACCGACACACGTGGCGAAGGCGTAATGAGCAGCGTGTTCGAGGAGTATCAGCCATACAAGGGCAATATCGACCGCCGTAACTATGGCACACTTGTGGCCTATGAGACCGGCGAGGCCATTCAGTATGGGCTATACAATGCACAAGAACGTGGAAAGCTGCTAATCACACCCGGCGTCAAGGTCTATGGCGGCATGGTGGTTGGAATCAACCCTAAGAAAGAGGACATTGTGGTCAATGTCTGCAAGAAAAAGCAGCTGACCAATATGCGTACCTCAGCCAGCGACGAAGCCCTGCGCCTTGAGCCTGTAAAGCCGCTCTCGCTTGAGGAGTGCCTGGAGTTTATTGATGAAGACGAGCTTCTCGAGGTCACTCCAACCTCGCTTAGAATCCGCAAGATTGTCCTCGACCATGTCCAACGCGGCCGCATGGACTATCGAAAGAAATACGGCGATAAATAGTTTTTTTGCGAGGGGTCATCACCCCTCGCGCTCCCATTTTAAAAAGAGCGGTTGGCCCAATTGCCAACCGCTCTTTTTGAACTTGTAGTGCAAGCTGTCGCCCTTTTTGTTCCGCATCGCTTGCGATGCGATCCAACTTTTACGATGTAAACTAAAGGATATTTAGACTTGTAAAGCAGCAGATAAGGTGAAGATGGTGACAAGGGCTAAGAAAGAGGGTTGCTGGCCAACCTATATGGTTGCCAGCGTTCTTCTTTCGACGCACTGGGCACTATATTCGCCTTATGTGCGGAGAGTTGAGAGCGAGCGACAAGTCGCTCGCAACCTACTCTCCCCCCTCGACGGAGGAAGCTGGTCGGAGACCTGAAGGGGTGAAAAATATCCACTTTCACGATGTCAACCAAAAGATATTTAGACTTATAAAGTAGCAGATAAGGTGAAGATGGTGACAAGGGCTAAGAAAGAGGGTTGCTGG
>CANQUB010000010.1 GCA_947626955.1 uncultured Clostridia bacterium
AATAGCCTGCATTATAGTGCTGGGGCTTGTTTCGGTTTTGCCTGTTTTAAAGTTTAAAGAGAAAAAGAGAGAAGAAAAGATAACCGATGAGATATACTATGCCGAACTCTATGCTGCCAGTGAGGACACAGGGGCAAGCACAGCCCCTGCCAGCCAAAAGGGCGGAGCAATATTTCTTGCTCCTAACACCACCTACAAGATGAAAGGTGGAAAGATACAGGGCAAGACAAAGAACTATGGCGGAGCGGTGTTTATATCCAGCGGAGCGACATTTATTATGGATGGCGGGACAATAAATGCCTGCTCAGCAATTTATGGTGGGGGAATCTATGTTCAAGCCGGGGCCACTTGCATAATAAATGGCGGGAGCATAACAAGTTGCACAGCCTCCAAGGCCGGTCCAGCCATCTATATTGAAAAGGGTGCCGAGTTCACTATAGACCCCAAAGCCAATGTGGATGAAAATGAAATTGTGGACAAGAACTTTGTGGCCGATGTAAGTGATGATACAATAGAGATAGGGGCAAAGGGCTCAGGTCTACGCCTTCATTATTTGTATTTTGGTTCGTACCCCCAAACCTTTGTCGGCACAACCATGAACACCACGCTAGAAAATTGGTTCAATTCTAAAAACCCAACAAAAATACAAGAATATTCTCAAAAAAGACGTAAAAACTCAACATCAACCACTGAAATTTCAACTTTTACGTCCTATATGTACACCGATGGAAACATTTACGCTAGAGGAAAGAGTCACTTTGCTCCAGTAGCAAATGGAGCGAAATCTGCCCCATATAAAGATGGCACTCCAGGAACTGAACAAAACGATATAGCATGGTTTAAGGTTGAACCAATAAGGTGGGTAATCTTAAACTACGACAAGTGGAAAGCAGGTACAGAAAATATAGAAATTTTAAGTGAAGAAGTATTAACTCAGGGTATATCCATTGGGGGCTCGGGGGAGATTTATTGGAAAGATGCATGGATAAGAGAATGGCTTAATTCAGAATTCTTAAATTCAGCCTTTAATGAAGAGGAAAGAGCAGGAATAGTAGTTTCTCATTTAAAAAACAATACCAAGAATGGAAATAATAGAGATCCAAATGACTCAAAATATGATTCTTATTATCCCTCAAGTTATGAAACTGATGATCAAATCTATTTAATGTTATATTATGATATATTTGGAGACAATAGTACTTATCCGCTACGTGGGGATCCAGGGGGAGTACTGTACAATTCGAATAACTTAAGATGTGGCAGCCCGACTGACTATGCACTTATTCAAGGTTCTGCAGGTGATATAGATCTAGAATATGAGACAAACAATCGTGTTGGAACTGTGATGTGGTGGTTGAGATCTGCATACACAGGTAGTGGTTCTTTTATGATTGAAGCAGTTGGTTGTCATGGTGGTAGTAGTGGATCGTCGGTTAATGGTGACCTCGGAATTCGTCCTGCAACGAGACTTGATATGTAAACCAGGCTGGAGGGAGTAAACAACGTTGGTGGTCCTTTTTGGACCAGTTTCCTCCGTCGAGGGGGATCCAAGATGGTGACAAGGGCTAAGAAAAAAGGTTGCCCGCCAAATTTGCAAGGACCCCCGACAAGCGAGTTTACGAGCTTGGTGGGGAGAGGAGAAGCCAAGCGATTGCAGGTGGCAAACTTCGTTAGAAGTTTGCTAACAATTGAGCTTGAGCTTCGACGAGGTCACGGGCGTTCTTCTTTCGACGCTCTTGTTATCATATTCGCCTTAGGTGCGGCGAGTTGTGCTGCATCGCAAGCGATGCGGCACTAAAATTTTTCATTTTTCATTTAAAAAAAATTAATTTTTTACCTCTCATTTATTGACAGACAAAAAGGGCTGTGATATTATATTGTAGTTTACTATGAAGTATTATCGCTTTTTGCCACCTTTTTCGGCTCTAAGTGGGGGATTAGTTGAGATTGAATAAGGCTTTTTAATATAATAATAAATTAACTAAACCATATAGGCATGGTTTGGGCTTTTTTTGTGCAATCGAACTATCAAATAATACGGAAACATACTAACGAAACATTTTTTGTTTGGAGGGTTTATGGCAGGCTCTAAAAATGTCAATCTAAAAAAGGTAAAGTACGGCAAAGACTACCGCTACAAGTTTGGCAATATCGACGAAGTGCTTGATATTCCTTATCTTGTTGAGGTGCAGAAAAACAGCTATCAAAACTTTATCACAAAGGGTATTCGTGATGTTCTTCGTGATTTTTCACCAATCACCGATACCGACAACCTGAACCGTGGTGACGGAAGAGAAGAAGCAAAGGACTCTAGAGTGGAGCTACACTTTTTGGATCACTCGGTTTCGGGAACCCCTAAATATACAGAGGAGGAGTGCCGTAGCCGTGACGCAACATATTCGCTTCCACTAAAAGTCAAAGTCCGCCTTATCTACAAAGAGACTGGCGAAGTTGTCGACCAAGAAGTTTTCATGGGCGATATTCCTGTCATGACCGACAATGGCTCATTTATCATCAATGGTGCTGAGCGTGCAGTTGTCAGCCAGCTGGTTCGTTCACCTGGTGTTTACTGCAAAGAGGGTCTAAACAAGACAGGTAACTTTGTTACCACAACTTCTATCATGCCTCATCGTGGTGCATGGATAGACTTTGAGGAAGACACAAACGGCGTTTTGTGGGTACACGTTGACCGCACTCGTAAGATGATCGCCACCATCTTCCTTCGCGCACTTGGCCTTGGCTCCGATCAAGCCCTGCTCGAGGCTTTCGAGAACAACCCAACCATTGTAAAGACCATTGAAAAAGACTACACCAAGAGCGAAGATGAAGCCTTGGTTGAAATGAGCAAGAGACTTCGCCCAGGAGAAGTACTCAACCTTAGAGCCATAAAGAAAAACCTTGAAAAGATGTTCTACTCAACCCGTAGATACGACGTATCGGTGGTTGGTAGATACAAATACAACCAAAAGCTATCGGTGGCCAACCGTATAACCGGCCGCACCCTTGCCGAAGATGTAAAGGTTAAAAACAAAGTCCTTGCATCGGCTGGTGAAGTGGTTGACGAAACCACAGCATGGGCCATCCAAAACGCCGGCGTAAACCGCGTTGTGGTTGAGGGTGAGAAAGGGCCATTTGCCATTGTTGGTAACAACCGCGTTGACCTTAAGGCATACCTTGGTTTCAATCCACCTGAGGCTGAACTTGACGATCTTGTTCACCTTCCAACCCTGCTTGAAATTTTAAAGGGACTAAAGACCAACGAAGAAAAGAAACAGGCCATTATCGACAACCGCGACGTGCTTGTTGGAAGAAACATGGTGTTTGACGACATTTTGTCAGCCGTAAACTACCACTTGTCACTAAAAGAGGGACTTGGCAGCTTTGACGATGTCGATCACCTTGGCAACCGCCGCATTAAGACTGTTGGTGAACTTTTGACCGCTCAGTTCTTCATTGGTATGGCAAGGCTTGAAAGGGTCATCTCCGAAAGAATGCAGGTGCAAAACCTTGCCGAGACCAGCCCTAACTCACTTATTAACGTTCGTCCTGTATCGGCAGCCATTCGTGAGTTCTTTGGCTCATCGCAAATGTCGCAGTTCATGGAGCAAACCAACCCAATCGCTTCGCTTACTCACAAGAGAAAGGTTTCCTCGCTTGGACCTGGAGCGCTAACTCGTGATCGTGCCGGCTTCGACGTTCGTGACGTGCACTACACCCACTATGGTCGTCTATGCCCTAACGAAACCCCTGAAGGCCAAAACATCGGTCTTATCAACTCGCTTGCAACCTATGCAAAGGTAAACAAGTACGGCTTCATCGAAGCTCCTTACCGCAAGGTTGATAAAAAGACGGGCAAACTGACAAATGAAATTGTCTACATGACCGCAGACAAAGAAGAGAAATATGTAGTGGCTCAGGCTAACGAGCCGCTAACCCCTGAAAAGACTTTTGCCAACGAGAGAGTAACCTGCCGAAAGAAGGGTGAGATTGAAGAGTTCCCTCGTGACCAAGTCGACTACATGGACGTTTCGCCAAAAGAGCTTGTATCCATTGCTACCACTCTTGTTCCATTCATTGAGAACGATAACGCCACCCGTGCCATGCTTGCAAGTAACATGCAACGCCAGGCCGTACCTTTGGTTAGAACCGAAGCCCCTATCGTGGCAACTGGTGTTGAGCACAAGATTGCTGTAGACAGCGGCGTGGTTATAGTTGCCAAGAACGCTGGAACAGTTAAATATGTTTCGGGCGACAAGATAATCATCGAGACAGCCGAGGGCGACGATGAATATCATCTAACCTCATTTGTCCGCTCAAATAACGGCACTTGTATGCGTCAGCACCCAATCGTAACTCACGGTGAAAAGGTCAACAAGGGCGACGTCATTGCCGACGGCCCTGCAACCTGCAACGGTGAGCTGTCCATTGGTAAGAACATACTCGTGGCCTTCATGCCTTGGGAAGGATACAACTTCGAGGACGCTATCCTTATTAGTGAAGAGCTTGTCCGTGACGACGTTTTGACCTCTATCCACATCGAGGAATACGAGATTGATGCTCGCGACACCAAGCTTGGACCTGAGGACATCACTCGAGACATCCCTAACCTTGGCGACGAGGCACTTCACGACCTTGACGAAAACGGTATCATCCGCATCGGTGCCGAGGTTGTTCCAGGCGACATACTTGTCGGTAAGGTTACACCAAAGGGAGAAACCGAGTTGACCCCTGAGGAAAGACTACTTCGTGCCATCTTTGGTGAAAAGGCGCGTGAAGTTCGAGACACCTCGCTGCGTGTTCAACATGGTGAAGGCGGCGTGGTTGTAGACGTTAAAGTCTTCACTCGTGAAAACAAAGACGAGCTTGGAACGGGCGTCAATAAAGTTGTTAGAGTCTACATCGCTCAAATGCGTAAGATGAGCGTGGGCGACAAGATGTCAGGTCGTCACGGTAACAAGGGCGTTGTTTCGAGAATACTTCCTGTTGAAGATATGCCATTCTTACCTGACGGAACTCCAATACAAATTATCCTTAACCCACTTGGCGTGCCTAGCCGTATGAACATCGGTCAGTTGTTTGAAACTCACCTTGGACTTGTTGCCAAGATGCTCAACTGGAAAGTGGCCACCCCAGTATTCGACGGGGCTAAGCAAGACGACATCGCTCAGCTTTTGAAAGAGAACAACCTTCCAGAAGACGGAAAGATGCAACTATATGACGGACGTACTGGTATGCCATTTGAAAACCGTGCAACCGTTGGTTATATGTATATGCTAAAGCTGCATCACCTGGTTGACGATAAGATGCACGCTCGTTCGACCGGTCCATACTCACTTGTAACCCAGCAGCCACTTGGTGGTAAAGCACAGTTCGGTGGACAGAGGTTTGGTGAAATGGAAGTTTGGGCACTCGAGGCCTATGGCGCTGCCAACCTGCTGCAAGAAATGCTGACCGTTAAGTCAGACGACGTTGTGGGAAGACTTAAGACCTACGAGAGCATTGTAAAGAACGAAAACGTAACCGAGCCAGGTATCCCAGAAAGCTTTAAAGTCCTTATCAAAGAGCTTCAAGGTCTTGCACTCGACATCAAAGTCCTCACCGAAGACAAGCAAGAGATTGGGCTTAAAGACATTGTCGAAGACGACCGTGACTTGCCAGACTTCAGGCAAGAGAAGAAGAAGGCTCAAGAAGAAATTGATGTCAATCTCGACGAGATCACATCTGACGACTTGGGCGAGAGCGTCTACGATCCTGATGAGGGTGCAAATGACGCTAGTGACCTATTTGATTTCGATGACGAGTTTTAATAAATTAAGGGGAGAAAAATATGTTTGAATTAAATAATTTCGATTCCATACAAATTGGTCTTGCCAGTCCTGAAAAGATTCGTGAGTGGTCTTATGGTGAGGTAACCAAGCCCGAGACCATAAACTATCGAACTCAAAAACCTGAGCGAGATGGACTTTTTTGCGAAAGAATCTTCGGACCAACCAAAGACTGGGAATGTCATTGCGGAAAGTATAAGAGAATAAGATATAAGGGCGTCATCTGCGACAAGTGCGGCGTTGAAGTTACCCGTGCAAAAGTTCGTCGTGAAAGAATGGGCCACATCGAACTTGTTTCGCCTGTTTCGCACATTTGGTATTTCAAGGGCGTGCCTTCAAGAATTGGTACACTTCTAGATATGCCACTTAAGGCACTTGAGCAAGTGCTCTACTTCACATCCTTCGTGGTTGTTGACCCTGGCACTACCGACCTTGAATACAAGCAAATTCTAAACGACCGCGAATATCGTGAAAATGTAGAAAAGTACGGACCAAAGTCCTTCCGTGCTGGCATGGGTGCTGAGGTCATCAAAGAGCTTTTGTCCAAAGTGGACATCGAGGCTGAGGCCAAGGCCGTAAGAGAGATTGTAAATAACTCTAAGGGCCAAAAGAAGTTCAACGCTTCAAAGAAGCTTCGCCTTCTTGAGGCCTTCCGCCGTACGGGTGCAAAGCCTGAGTGGATGATCCTTGATGTAATTCCAGTAATTCCACCTGAGCTTCGTCCTATGGTTCCGCTTGATGGCGGTAGGTTTGCAACCAGCGACCTAAACGACCTCTACAGGCGTGTCATCAACCGTAACAACCGCCTTAAAAAGCTCATTGAGCTTGGAGCCCCAGACATCATTATCCGTAACGAAAAGAGAATGCTGCAAGAGGCTGTCGATGCACTTATAGACAACGGCCGTCGCGGCAAGGCCATCTCGGGAGCAGGAAACCGCGAGCTCAAATCGCTTTCGGGGCTGCTTCGAGGAAAGCAAGGCCGCTTCCGTCAAAACCTACTTGGTAAGCGTGTTGACTACTCAGGCCGTTCGGTTATCGTTGTTGGGCCTAGCCTAAAGATCTATCAGTGCGGTCTTCCTAAGGAAATGGCTCTTGAGCTGTTCAAGCCATTTGTAATGAAGAGACTTGTAGACCTCAACCAGTCGCACAACATCAAGAGTGCAAAGCGTGTGGTTGAGCGTGCAAGGCCAGTAGTTTGGGACGTCTTGGAAGATGTCATCAAAGACCACCCAGTTTTGTTAAACCGTGCGCCTACTCTTCACAGACTTTCCATCCAGGCCTACGAGCCAGTGCTTGTTGAAGGCCGTGCCATGAAGCTTCACCCACTAGCCTGCCCAGCTTTCAACGCCGACTTCGACGGTGACCAAATGGCTGTCCATGTGCCTCTTTCGGTAGAAGCACAGGCCGAGGCAAGGTTCTTGATGCTTGCATCAAACAACATTCTAAAGCCTTCGGACGGCGAGCCTATCCCAGTACCTTCGCAAGACATGATCATTGGTAACTACTACCTAACCTTCGAAAACGAGGGAGAAAAGGGTGAGGGAATGGTGTTCTCGTCACCAGACGAAGCTGTAATGGCCTATGAAAACGGACTTGTAACCTTGCACAGCAAAATTGTGGTACGTGTTCAAAAGGAAATTGACGGCGTGGTTCACACCGGAAGAATCCCTACCACCGTTGGTAAGATTATCTTCAACCGCATTTTGCCTGAGGGAATTGGCCTCATTAAGAGAGAGACCCCTGAGGATATGCTTAAATTCGAGGTTGACTACCCAGTTGGCAAAAAGCAAATCAAAGCCATAATCAAGACTTGCTACGACAATCTTGGAGCAACCGAATGCGCAATCCTCTTGGATAAACTCAAAGAGACCGGCTTCAAGTATTCAACCATAGCCGGAATCACCGCCAACCTGTTTGACGTTAAGGTGGCTGCCGACCGTGAGCAGGTTACTGAAGAGGCCAACAAGCTTGCAAACGTTGCAAAGACCCAGTACCGCCGTGGACTTATTACCGACGAGGAAAAGTCCAGCCGTATTTCTAACATTTGGAACGACGCTGTTAAAAAGATTGAAAAGTCGACCATGGACGTTTATGAGAAGACCAACCCACTAAAGATGATGGTTGACTCGGGTGCTCGTGGTAACGCTTCAAACATGTGCCAGCTGGCCGGAACCATCGGTGTCATGGTGGCAACATCAGGAAAGATTATCGAAGTACCTATTCGTTCAAGCTACAAAGACGGGCTTTCGGTCATCGAATACTTTATTCAGACCCGTGGTGGTCGTAAAGGTATGGTCGACAAGGCGCTTAAAACCGCCGACGCCGGTTACCTTACCCGTAGGCTTGTCGACGTTGCACAAGAAGTTGTTGTCGACGATGACGACTGCTTTGCAACCCTTGGCGAAAAGCCAAAAGGCATGGTGGTTTCGCCTATCTATGACGGAACAACCGTGCTTGAAAAACTTAGTGAAAGAATCTCGGGTCGCTGCCCTGTAAACGACGTTGTCGACCCTAAGACAGGCGAAGTGCTTGCAAAGGCCAACGAGATGATCACCCCAACCCAGGCTAAGGCCATCGAGGCTGCTGGAATAACCGAAGTTGAAATTCGTACAGTATTTACTTGCAAGAGCAAATACGGTGTTTGCGCTAAATGCTATGGCCGAAACATGGCTTCAAGAGACATGGTTGAAGTTGGCGAGGCTGTAGGTATCATTGCAGCACAGTCTATCGGTGAACCAGGAACTCAGCTTACCATGAACGTCTTCCACGCTGGTGGTACTGCTGCTGCAGAAGATATAACCATGGGTCTTCCAAGAGTTGAGGAAATCTTTGAGGCAAAAAAGCCAAAGGGCGTTGCTGTTATCAGCGAAGTCAATGGTGAGGTCACCAAGATTGACGAAGTTAAGCAAATTATAACCATCTTATCTAGCGAGGGTGCTGAGATAACCTATCCAACACCATACGCTGCCAAGTTTAGAGTTAAGGTTGGCGACAAGGTTGAGCCTGGTTCGCAGCTCACCGAAGGTCCACTTAACCCACACGACATTCTTAAGACCAAGGGTGTCAAGGGCGTTCAAGACTACATGATGCGTGAAGTTCTTAAGGTTTATAAAAACAACTCGGTTGACGTTAACGACAAGCACATGGAAATTATCATCCGTCAAATGCTTAGAAAAGTTAAGGTCGAAGAGTCGGGCGACACCGATATGCTCCCAGGCGAGATAGTCGACATCTTCAAGTTCGAAGAGGAGAACGAGCGTGTCATTGCCAATGGTGGCGAGCCAGCAACATCAAAGCGTGTACTGCTCTCAATAACCAAGGCATCGCTTGAAACCGACAGCTTCTTGTCAGCCGCATCCTTCCAGGAGACTGTAAGAGTGCTGACCGATAGTGCAATCCGTGGAAAAGTTGACCCACTTGTTGGTCTAAAGGGCAACGTCATCATTGGTAAGCTTATCCCTGCGGGAACGGGATTGAGACGTTACCGTGAAATGACCCCGGTTTTAAAATAGGGCAAAAATTCCTCCACCAACTGCGTTTCTGCCGAGCAGAGCAAGACAGTCATTTATGCAAATAAACTCCTGCCTTGACTCTACTCGTCGAGCCTTGTTGGTGGAGTTTTTTTGCCCTATTTTTGTTTAAACCCCAAGCCTGGATTTTTTCTTGTGCCTTGTTGTAGGTTGCGAGCGACTTGTCGCTCGCTCCCAATTCCCCGCACATAAGGCAACCTTTATAACAATAACATCGAAAACCGACATTTGGTGACCATATAGGTCTACCAAATGTCGGTTTTCTTCGTTCTTGTCACAAATCTTGCCTTATCTGCTGCTTTACAAGTCCAAATAGCTATTTGTTTACATCGTGAAAAAGTATCCGCTTTTAAACTAGAAAAAGAGGCGTCGTTTTTATTTGTTACTGGCGTCAGCGAGCTTCAAAGTCAAAATATGCGGTTGGCAATTTTGCCAACCGCATATTTTAAGTTGGGAGCGCGAGGGGTGATGACCCCTCGCAAAAAAACACAAATTCGTAACACAAAAAAATACTTGCCTCTTTCACTGCTTCTTGGTATAATATTTGCGAAAAAGAGGGATAAAAAATGATAGATATCGAAGAAAACAAGGCTGAATTTTTGCGAATTGCACGCGAAAATATTCATCGTGACGGCCTAGAAGAGCTTTTAAAATTTTTGGAGAGCACCGACTTTTTTACCGCTCCGTGCTCGACCAAATTCCACTTGTGTGTACCCGGAGGGCTTTGCCAGCATTCGCTGAATGTCTACGACAGGCTCATTCGCCTTTGCATTGACGAATACGGCGAGGAGTTTAACGAGGAAAGCGTGGCCATTTGTGCGCTTTTTCACGACATTTGCAAAGCCTGCTACTACAAAACTGAGATGCGCAACGTTAAAGAGAACGGCGAATGGGTGCAAAAGCCATACTACACCGTGGACGACGCTCTTCCATACGGCCACGGCGAAAAGAGCGTGTATATTATCAATGGCTACATGAGGCTTAGCCGTGAAGAGGCCATGGCCATAAACTGGCACATGGGCGGGTTTGACTGCCGTGTTCAGGGTGGCTCGCACGCCTATGAGGCGGCGTATAGCAAATATAAATTCGCCGTGCTGATGCACATTGCCGACCTTGAGGCCACCTATATCGACGAGCAAAATACCGAGGGAGAAGATGATGAGTAAAGAACTTGCAGAACTTTTATACCCAAACAACAAATATACAGTCGAGCAAATAGAAAAGATGTATCCCGCAAGAAAGCTGAAACCCGGCCAAGAGGTCACTCGTTTTGCACCAAGCCCAACCGGCTTTTTGCACCTTGGTCACTTTTTCCAAAGCGTGGTGGACAAGTTCATTGCGCTAAAATCGGGCGGAATCTTCTATTTTAGACTTGAGGACACCGACCAAAAGCGTGAGGTTGAGGGTACCGACGCTTACGCCTACAACAAAATTTGTGAATACGGCTTTGTGCCAAACGAAGGCTGGACGCCTAACGGTGACAAAGGGGAGTATGCTCCGTACCGCCAAAGCGAGAGGGTGGAGATATACAAGGCCTACGCCAAGATGCTGGTTGAAAAGGGCCGTGCTTTTCCATGCTTTTGTGAGGCTCCTGAGGGCAAGGCCGAAGTGCTGGAAAACCGTGAACAGCAACTAGAAGAGACCAACACCCTTGTTGACCATGACCCTTGCAGAGACCTTAGCCTTGATGAGATTAAGGAAAACCTTGCTGCTGGCAAGCCATGGGCGCTGAGACTAAAGAGCATAAACAAGGTTGGGGATAAGACCATTGTTCACGACCTTGTCCGTGGTGACCGTGAAATTCAGGCCAACTTGAAAGATGCCGTGCTTATGAAAAACAACGGCATCCCACCATATCCTTTTGCACACCCTATCGACGACCACCTTATGCACACCTCAATCGTAGTCAGGGGAGAAGAGTGGTTCTCGTCGGTGGCTCTCCACAACGAGATTCACGAAGCACTGGGCATAACTCCGCCAAAGTATATTCACACCGCCGTTATTTGTAAGATTGACGAAAACACGGGCAATAAACGCAAGTTTTCCAAACGTCTTGACCCCGAGTTTAACATTGACTACTTCTACAAACAGGGCTATCCACGAAAGGCAGTTGTAGAATATGTTCTAAACCTTGCTAACTCTAACTTTGAGAACTGGAGGGTAAACAATCCAACTGCCGACATTTTTGACTATCCTTTCGAGATAAGCAATATGGGCAGCTCCAGCCCAATGTTTGATCTGGTAAAGCTGGCCGACGTTTGCAAAAACGTGCTCTCAAGAATGACAGCGGACGAGGTGTATCAAGACACCCTTGCTTGGGCTAAGCTTTACGACCCAGACTTTGCAAATGTGCTAGAGAAGAACAAAGAGCGTGCCATTGCCACTCTAGACATTGGCCGTGGCGATGCAAGGCCAAGAAAAGATATTGCCGTCTACGCCGATGTTAAACGCCTGTTTGACTATATGTTTAACGAGATCTTTGACTTCAAAAAACTGCAAAACCATGACCCTAAGTATGATAAAAAGGTAGTAAAAGACTTCATTGCGGCCTATAAAAATGAATACAGGCATGCTGACGATAAGGATGAGTGGTTTGCAAGGGTAAAGGATGTGGCCGAAAAATGCGGTTTTTGCACCGACAATAAGCTTTACAAGCAAAACCCTGCTGCCTACAATGGCAACACGGCTGACGCCTGTGCTATTTTACGAGTGGCGCTGACCGGCACAAACCAAACCCCTGACCTATACACTATTATGCAGGTGCTTGGAGAAAAAGAAGTCTTGGAAAGATTATCTAAATAACGCAAAATTAAAATTTCACTTGTAAAAAACCGCACTAATTGTGCGGTTTTTTACATCTGCATTTCAGTTTTTGAATTTCTAAAGAGTTCGTTTCTAAGTTTCATCCAGAGTTTGCCCAGTTGGTTTTGGCCGTCACGGTTTAGGCCGATACCCCAAAAGTTGTCGTAGGGGTCGTCGTTACAGAGCAGGTTATCGCCGGTATTCAAAAGCTCTTCGGCCACCACTTTGTTATATTCGAGTTTGGAGCGAAGAAGGGTCTCCATTATGTCCACTTTAAGGCTTTCAAAATTTTGGTCCTGTCTGTATGCAAAAATTTGGCCAAGTTTCTTTGCTTCTTCGGTGCTGTTTGCAAGTCGAATGGCGTCGGCAATCTCGGGTGAGCGATGCAAAAATTTTATGGCCTCAAAGGCGTGAGTGACAGTGGGGTAGGTCTTGCCCTCATACTCAACCTTATAGGCTCCCGAATTATCTAGACAGGCAAACTGTCTTGGAGCAAAGCCTAAAAAGTCATTAAACTTTTCAGCCATCCACGGATCACGATAATGTTCAACTACAATCATAATCAGTTCTCCAGTTTTTTGAGTTTTTCTATAATTTTTCTATATGTTGGCAACATATGCGGCTCGGTGGTCTTTTCTAAAAGTTCGTCAAAGGTCAGCCAGCCAACCTTGCTGTTCTCGTCTGCTTGTTTGTGAATGCGTTGGTGCTCATCGGCTTCTAGAAGGTAGGTGATGTTTAAATGCACATGTGCAGGGACGAACTTGCCACGGCGAATGTGCGGGAAGACGGTGAGTGCTTCAATGCTGATTGGATGGTCAAACACTGGCTTTAGGTCTTTTATAGATGTTTCTTCGTGTGCCTCTTTCATGGCTACATATAGTGGGTCGTCATCCCCGTCGGCATGGCCGCCCACCCAGCACCACGACTTGTAGATGTTGTGGTAGACGCAAAGCACCTTTGTACGCTCTTTGTTTACAATAAAGGCCGTACTTGTTATATGTGCACGGCGGTTGTCGCGGGTCAAAATTTGCTCAACGCCTTCGCACTCGATAAAGAATTTTTTGTCTTCTTCCTCTTGCTCGCAGGTAGGCACATATTTTTTGATAATTTCAATAGTCTTACTCATGGCTTAATTATATAAACTTTTAATTTTTTTAGCAACAAATATTTGTAAAAAAAATAGACTACTGATATACCATTGTCAAAAGGAGGAAGAAAAATGCAACTAGATTTAACCAATTTAAAAATCGCAAAAAGTCAGCTTTTAACACGCGAATATGATGAAAAAGTGAGGCAAATTCACAAAATTTTGCATAGCGAGGACCATGCCGCCGGCACAACTTGGGTGCACTGGCCGCTAAACTACGACAAAAAAGAGTTTGGTAAAATAAAGAGGCTGGCAAAGCACATTCGTGAAAATTTTGACGCCCTTTTAGTGGTTGGCATCGGCGGCTCATATCTTGGAGCAAAGTCGGGCATTGACATGCTGAAAAAAGGCAAAGGTGTTGAGGTGGTGTTTGCCGGCACAAGCTTTGACTATGTCGACCTTTATGAAAAGCTTGAGCACCTGAAGGACAAGAGGGTGTTTGTAAACGTGGTTTCAAAGTCGGGCACAACGGTAGAAATTTTGTCCACTCTATCCATGGTCGAGAACTTTATGAAGAAAAAGTACGGTAAGGACTATAGAAAAAACATGGTGTTTACCACCGACAAAAACAAGGGCTATCTAAAAAAGCTATCTAGCGAGGGCTTTGACTGCTTGGTAGTTCCTGATGACATGGGGGGTAGATACTCGGTGCTGTCGGCTGTAGGCCTGCTTCCTTTTGCCTGCGCGGGGCTGAATATTGACAAAATTATGGAAGGTGCAAAGGCAGCATATAATGACCTTCTTGAAGAAAAACTTGAAAATAACCTGGCTTATCAATACGCTGTCTATCGCAATTTGGTAAACTATAAACTGGATAAGAAGCTTGAAATTTTTTCCACTTTCTCATCCAAACTCAGCTCGTTTGGAGCTTGGCTAACTCAGCTGTTTGACGAAAGTGAGGGTAAAGACAAAAAAGGCCTGTTCGTGTCCTCACTTGTATTTTCCACCGACCTGCACTCGGTTGGTCAATTCATCCAAGAGGGCTCACCAATACTTGCCGAGACCTTTATAGATGTTTTCGCTCCTCTCAAAAACGCCAGTGTCAAGGGTCTCAGGGCGGATAGTCCAATAAAGTTTCTTGAGGGCAAGAGCTTTGATGAAATAAATCGTGCAGCCTTTCTTGGCACGGTCAAAGCCCACTCCGAGGCCGGCGTGCCAATAGCTGTGCTAAAAATAGATGAGATCAGTGAAATTAACTATGGTTATATGGTATATTTCTTCGAAATTGCCTGCGCGACAAGCTCCTACTTGCAGGGCGTCAATCCATTTAACCAGCCTGGGGTGGAGCAATACAAGAGTTACATGAAAGAGCTGCTTAAAAAATAGCATAAGAAAAAGAGGCGGAAAGCCTCTTTTTTATTTATCCATGTTTGAGTTTGATGAAAGTTCTTTTTCTTTTTTGTTTGCCTTTTTGTTCAACAAGAGAAGGTTTTCGTAGATATTATTGGCGGTGTCAGCGTTTAAAAATGGCATGCAGGTGATGGCATCGACAAGGGAAATTCCAGAAATGTATGGCTCGGATGTTAGGTTTAATCTTTCCAAGATGCTATCGTAAAGATCCATGTAGGCCTTTCCTTCACGCACCAACTTTGTACCAACATTTTCGGCATTTGTACGCATCAAATACGCACGGTCTCTAAGTGAACAAAAATCTACGAAGTTTGTAACGTTTTGTGCTTGGCCTTTTATCCATGCGGTAATTTCTTTAAGGGAGGAAATGTTTTTGCATTTATCAATCTCATCGCTAAGAATGGCAATGTTGTCTATAACAAGATCTTCGTTGGCCTTTTTTAGTGCAGCAATCTTTTCTTCTTGCTCATTTAATAGTTTTTTAGAAGCTCCCTTTGCTCCAACTCGATTGAGATAGCGAATTTTCAGTCCAACCGACTCTATCAATAGATTGTTAAGGTAAGAATAATCTTTATTAACCTTTTTAAGATAATCACTCATTTGTTTTTCTCTCCGTTTCATTATTTTGGCTTAATATTCCAAGATTGTCTAGCATGTAGCTGTATCTAGTGCCAGGCAGCTTTTTGCAGGATATTTTGTTTACAGCCCTGTCGAATTTTTTAAAGACCTCATCAACTGAGTATCTAACCGATTGTTCAGTCCTTGGCCAGGAGCCGAACTTGGTGGAAACGTCTTTGATAGTCAGCATTCTTATAACATGCTTTTCAGGCTTTCCCAAAACCCTGTCAACAACATATTTTTCGCCCGACACTTCGACATATGCACCTTTGCCGTCCACTTTCATCAAATGGTCAAGGTATTTGGCGGTCATTGTTTGTCTTGCCGTGCCACATCTCAAAACCTCACGAAGGGGCTCTCTCGACATACCTTCTAGAGCAGTGGAGATATTAGTGTTTTCCTTGCTAAACTCGGACTTTTTGGTCTTGCCGTTTCTTGAGGGCTTTAGCTCGACGATGTAGACGTCGGGCTTGTTTGGCAAAAACACAATTTTGCAATATCCGCCCTTTTTGGCAAGGTCGAAATTGGTTGTGTCATAGTAGCAAAGACCTTCACGACTTGGAGTAAAATTTTTTTCGACAGCCATGTCCTTTTTCATAAATTCATTTATTGGCAGGCTAGCATTTTCATTATCTTTTCCGTAGCCCGTCCAACCATATGCAGCTACTCTCATAATTTTTTCACCTGCAATTATTATATAACCATAATATTACTTTGTCAATAGTGGATTTTTTATTACCTGCAATAAAAAAATCCCGCAATATTGCGGGAAATTGAGTTGTTATTCGGCGAAGTATCCGTTTATGGTGACAACGGCAAGTGACGAAGCAGGAATGCTTATTGGCAGCCCCTGAACTTTGGTGATGGTGAGTAGTTTGCTAGCCGAGAAAGTGTAGTCACCGCTGACAAGCATGACATTTGAACCGGTGCCAATTTTAACGCTTATGCTGTTTAGGTTGAAGCTAGGCACGAACTGGTCGACAATGTTCACAAGGGTGCTAGTGGTGCTGTTTGGATTGTTGATGGTCAAAATATAGTCGAAATTTTGGTTGGGGGTCACCGAAGAAAGGCTGGAAGTCTTGGCAATTGCCAGGCTTAGCGAATCACGCTTTTCAATGGTGGCGCTTGCCGTGCCGGTAACTGTGCCCGAAGAGGTGTAGCCCGTGCCCTCAACAGTGTTTGTGATGCTGTTAACGCTTGCAGGCAGGTTAAATACCACTTGTGCCTTATAGGTAAGAGTGGCCGTTTGCCCCACGTTTAGCTCCTGCAAAACAAAGGTGAGAGGGCTAGTGGCACTTGGGGTTACAGGGTAAGAGGTCGACAGGGTGGTTAGGGTGGCACTGCCAAGAACATATGCAAGGTTGCCCTCGCCAAGGTTGTCCACAATTCTAACCCCCGACAAGAAGCTTCCGCTGGTGTTGGTTATTCTTAGTGTGTAGGTGATGATGTCGCCGGCCACAAAAGTTGTGGGAGCAGCCGATTTTTCAAGGTCTAAAGTTTGGTTAAGCTCAAGAGTTATCGAGTGATTGTTGCTAAGTGATGTTGTAACTGTTGGCTGTCCGTCAAATGTGTAGCTGGTCGACGCTTGGTTGTTTATAACGCTCATATTTTTCCTCCTTTTGTATGGTACCAATATATTATATGCATAAGCTTAAGTTATGGTGAAAATTATGGTTTACAAGGCAAACAAAAAGAAGAGGGGGAAACCTCTCTTGTAATTGTAAGTATTTTAGGCTTAAATACATTTATCAATAAACTTTTTGCAAAGTGTTGTCAATTTTGTGTTTGTTTGCTATAATACCCCTAGATGTTCCCGTAGCTCAGCTGGATAGAGCGTCCCCCTCCTAAGGGGAAGGTCGGAGGTTCGAATCCTCTCGAGAACACCAAAGTCATCACCCCCTCTGATGACTTTTTTGTTTAACATTGCTGGCGGGAATACTAGCAAATTGTCTTCAAAAATAAAATTTTTTTGCCATCAGCTTAACACATGCAAAAAGCCGCCCTTTTTAGGGCGGCTTTTTGTATGTGGAGCTGATGGCGGGAATCGGACCCGCGACCGCCACCTTACCAAGGTGGTGCTCTACCCCTGAGCCACATCAGCAATGCTCGTTTAATATATCATATGTTTAACAAAAAAACAAGGAAAATGAAAAAATTTTTTTCTCATCCTTGTTTTTTGTGTCTTTATCTCTTGTCTTTTGAGTTCAAAAGCTTTATTTCTAAGTCGTCAAGATTGCCTATAATCGGTCAAAGCTTTTTATTACGTCCACATTCAGTTCACTGCATGTAATGCCCTTGTTAGTTACGATGTAAGGGCTGCTGCAATAATTGCAGTCAAGGCGGCTCACCACAAGACCTTTGGCCTCGATATTTCTTGCCATAAGTTCTTTTGCTTTTAGACCCTTGCTGGCGTAAATATTGACGTTTTTGCTTTTAAAATTAAAGCAAAGACAAGTGTCGTTAAAAAACTCATAGGCGTTGCGGTCGGGGTTATAATATTTATTCATTTGCGCACGGTTTTCAACTTTTTCATAGCCATCAAAGGCTGTTTTGTAATTTTTTATAATCCTGTCAGCCTCTTCGGCCGCGCGGTTTCGCTTTTCCCCGAACAAAAAGGCCGCGTAAAACATCCTGGCCGCCCCGTGCGGCAGGTCGGTCAAGACAAGCTGCGAAAGTGGCACACCCATGGCCTTGTACAGGTTTTCGGTGTCAAGCGTGCCAAGCGGGGTGCGGGAGCTAAGGTCATAGCGGGTTATTGTGCCGTCAAAGCCATCCAGCATCAAGAGGCGACCGTTAGTGTATTTGCGGGCAAGGTTTAGCATTTGCTCGGTGAAAAGGTGCTTTTCGGGTCCAGTGTTTTTGGCCATGATAAAGTAGCGGCCTAGCCTTTCCTCTTTGCCTGGGGTGAGGGTGTAGAGGTTGATGTAATTTTGGTAGTTGATGGGCTGGCTGGTGTAAATTTTGCGGGCTAGGTCGTGCGAATTTTCATCGTGTTCGCCAAGGTCGAAGATAAAAGCTCGACCCTTCGCCCACCAGTTTATGCGCGCAGGGGTGAGGTCGAACTCGGCGTAAGTGCGCCCGCTAATTATATGTTCTTTGTAGCCGCGTACCGCTCTAAAAATGGCCGCCGCCCGCTTGAAGCCAACCCTTAGTTTTCGCTGCACTAGCGAAATGGTGAGTTTCGGCTCTTTGGCAAGGCCACTTATGGCCTCTTGGTCAAGACCGTCGAACAAATCGCCGTGGTAGCTGCTGGTGTTCATTTTGACAACAATACTCATAAAAACTCCTTTCAAAAAAATAACCCATCGAAAACCGACGGGTCATGAAGAAATTTAACCTATCGGTCAGCCATTAGCACCTTGCCATTTTGCAGGTTGCTGCGTGGTCATCGAGGCTGTCTCTCGCACGCTCTTGATAGATTATTTAATTGTGCCCATATTCTACTTTTTTCTCCCCCCAAAGTCAACCCCTCTACTCCATCAAATTTGAATTTACCATAGCATGTCCGTTTTTTGGGACATTTTTTATGTAAATGGCCAAAATTCAAAAAATGTTACTAAAAAAGATGAAAATATAAGGCTGTCTATGCTATAATAAACTCGTAAAAGTGCAAATACTAAAGCAAAATCAAGGGAGAAACCATGCAAGAAGATATAGACATTAAAGAAAATTATATCAAGCAGCTAGACGAAGAGCTGCTGTCTATTCTTCTTAAGGACAGGAGCTCGGGTAAAAACATAATTTGGGCGACCGATACCTACAAGTCTCGAGGAGACGGATACAATTTTTTTGACAAAATGACTGTGAAAGCAATTACTGGAAGATATGGTCTTGTTATTAAGCCAAGAGTTGAGAAATCCAAGAAAGAGCAAAATGTTAGGGTAAAAGACAAGGCTGAAGTTTTTACCCCTTCGTGGATATGCAACAAACAAAACAACTTGATTGATATGGCTTGGTTTGGCAGAGATAATGTTTTCAACACTGAGAAAGAAAAAACTTGGCAAGTTGTAGGTGATAAAATTTCCTTCCCCGAAGGCAAGACCTGGCAAGATTATGTCACTAAAAACAGGCTTGAAATATCTTGCGGAGAAGCGCCATATTTGGTCAGCAGGTATGATGCTGTGACGGGGCAGTGGCTGGATCTAAACAAAAGAATTGGCTTGCTCGACAGGAAGTTAAGAATTATAAACGAGAATACTTTTTCGGAGTCGGAGTGGTATGAATGGGCGGTAAAGGCGTTTAAGTCAATTTATGGCTTCGAGTGGCAAGGGGATAGTTTGCTTATTGCTAGAGAAAACTTGCTATTTACTTTTATTGATTATTATGTGGACAGGTTTGGAAATTTCCCTATAAAAGAGTATTTGCAAGAAATTTCTAAGATTATATCCTGGAATATCTTCCAAATGGACGGTTTGAAATATGTTATTCCAGAAAGTTGTGAGTCTGTATCCAAAACGCAAGATTCAACAACCGACAAATCAAGTAAACAAGAAGCAAGCGTTTGCAGCCACAAGAAAATTTATGTCAAGGTTATGAATTGGGACAAAAGAAAGTCCGAACTTTTTATTGACCAAATAAGGAGAAAAAGTGATGATAGATAAGTCTTATTTGGACAATTTAATAATCGGTCGTGTCGAACCTCATATTTATGCTTTTACCACAAACTCTATTCCAAATTATTTAAAAGTTGGAGACACTTACCGTGCCGTGGCTCAAAGATTAAATGAGTGGAGAGTATATTTCCCTAATCTTAAACAGCAATATGTGCACACTGCCAAGATAGCCGACGGAGTGTATTTTCGTGATTTTGCCGTTCATCAATTTTTGGAAAAGGATAAGAAGAAAAGCAGGCTAAAATCGACCGACCTAGCGCAAGGCTTGTATTACTCCAAGGAGTTTTTCGGCGACACCAAAGTTAAAGATGTAAAAGATGCCATAGACGACATTTACGCAAATTATCAAGCTAAGAAAAACAAATATCAGTATTATAATGCCGAGAGCCGTTTGCCCGAAAATTACACTTATGTGAGAAATAAGGATTTTGAGCCTAGACCAAATCAACTAAAAACCATACAAGCTTTTCACCAAGCAAGAGAAAACGGCCACAAAAATTTATTGATGTACGCCGTAATGAGGTTTGGCAAGACTTTCACTGCCATGTGCTGTGCCCTTGACATGAATGCTAAATTCGTTGTCGTGGTCTCAGGAAAAGCCGATGTCCTGTCCGAATGGAAGGAAATTGTCGAGAGCCATGTATATTTTAAAGATTATGACTTTTTAACAAGTAAAGACCTTGCCGATGATAAAATTATTACAAAAAAGCTAAAGGCCAACAAAAGAGTGGTGGTCTTTTTGACCTTGCAAGATTTACAAGGTACCGCAATAAAAACAAAGCATCGAGAAATATTTTCAAACAAAATAGATCTTTTGCTTGTTGATGAAACGCATTTTGGTGCACGTGCTGAAAAATATGGTGCCATATTTGAGGCAAAAAACTATCAGCCTGACATTAAACATGACTTTGAGGATGACGACTTTGTAGACATAGAAGAAGCTGACAAACAAATAAAAGTGATAAAAGCCGACACCACAATTCACCTGTCTGGAACGCCATATCGTATTTTGATGAGTAGTGAGTTCAAAAAGGAAGACATTATTGCCTTCTATCAGTTTTCCGATATCATAGAAGATAAAGAAGCTTGGGACAAGGAGAATGTGTTAAACGACGAATATAAAGAATGGGACAATCCTTACTATGGGTTTCCTCAAATGGTGCGTTTTGCTTTTCATCCAAGCGAAAAGGTTCGTAGGCGTTTGGAACAGTTAAGAAGTAACGGAACCACATATGCTTTTTCCTCTTTATTAAAACCCATGTCTATAGTAAAAGATCCAGAAGGGCTGCACAAAAAATTTATGTATGAAAACGAAGTTTTGGATTTGTTTGAAGTCATAGATGGAAGCAAGGCAGATAAAAATGTGCTTGAGTTTTTAAATTATGATAAGATAAAAGAAGGGAATATGTGTCGCCACATTGTGGTTGTTTTGCCATATTGTGCTTCATGCGACGCCCTCGAGGCCTTAATAAAAAACAACAGGGGTAAATTTCGTAACCTTCAAGAATATGAAATAATCAATATTACAGGTGTGGAAAATCCTAATGCTTACAAATCCACCGAAGACATAAAGAGGACCATTGAAGAATTTGAGAGCAAAGGCAAAAAGACCATAACTTTAACCGACAAGAGAATGATGACAGGAAGCACTGTTCCTGAGTGGGACACCATGATATATCTAAAAGATACGGTCTCTCCTCAAGAATACGACCAGGCCATCTTTAGATTGCAAAATCAATATGTTAAAACCTGTGTTAATGATGAAGGTGATTCAATCAAAGTCAACATGAAACCACAGACATTGCTGGTGGATTTTGACCCGAATAGAATGTTCACTATGCAGGAAATAAAATCGAAAATATATAATGCAAATGTGGACACTCGGGGCAATGCTGAACTTGAAAAAAGAATAGTTAAGGAACTTAGTATTTCTCCAATTGTTACTATAAATTCAAACAAGATTGTCGAAGTGAAAGCTGTCGATATAATGAATGTTGTAAGAAATTACCAAAAAGACAGAGGAATTAGTGAAGAAGCGCTAGATGCACCTGTCGATCTAAACATTTTAAACGACCCTACCATCTATGCGAGAATTGAACTTGAAAACGAACTTGGCACTAAAGTCGGCTTGTCTACTGCTGTGTATAAGAGTGAAAATGAAGAGGGATATGATATGGATATTCCTGAGGTGCCAGAGATAGGAATCCATAATGACCATGAAGAAGCTCAAACAAAAACAAGTGAAGAAAAAAATCCTGAAATTAGTTTAAAAAAGAAAATTCAGAGCTATTATTCTAGAATTTTATTGTTTGCCTATCTGTCAAAAGATAAAATTATTTCGATCACCGACATTGTGAACAAAATTGATAACGGCGACAATAAAAGAATTGCCGCAAACCTCGGCTTAAGCAAAGACGTATTGCAATTGCTTGTGCAAAAAATGAACAAATTTGTTTTAAGCGATCTAGATTACAAAGTGCAAAACCTAAATGAACTCTCTCATGCAAGTGACCTTACTCCCGAGCAGAGAGCTAGCGTTGCAATGAATAAATTTGGAAAGCTTGGGGACGCCGTCGTCATCACGCCAAATAAAATTTGTGACTACATGATTGGACAAATTACTGATAAATATATTAGAGAAATAGTTAAACATGGTGGCCGTATACTAGACGTTGCTGGCACGGCTGGTGAATTTGCAATGGCAATTTATAAAAAGGCAACTTCACTAAAAATAAAAGATGGTCAAATTAAAAACTTGATTTATACTATACCGAAATCGCCAATATGCTATGAGCTTACAAGAAAATTGTACGAAATGCTTGGCCTAAATATAGAAAATATATCAACTTTTTACGCCACTGACCTGTTAGATGGCAACAAAAATAAAATAGATTACTCAAAAGCTAAAAGTTTATTGATGCAGAACAAGCCTTTTGCCCAAATTAAACTTACAGACAAAATAGAGGGAGAAGAAAACATGATAACATTTGATGCAATAGTTGGAAATCCGCCATATCAAATAAGCAAGGGAACCAAAAACTTCGATATTTGGCCCGGATTTGTAGAACTTGCTGATATGGGCGAGGTTGCAGTGTTTGTTCATCCTGGAAGGTGGGTTGTCCCTAAAAAGAATATGGAAAAAACCCGAGAAATGATGCTAAATTCAGGTTTGGAATCATTTAATTATTATCCGGATGGAACGCAGTTGTTTAGTGGAGTATCGATAGATGGTGGTGTCACTATAACTCGATTCATAAAAGGATATTCGGGAGAGATTAGATATTACAATAACGATGTCTATTATGGGGTATATTCAACTGACAAAGTCTTCATCTCTAATATATACGAAAACGAAATTTACAACAAACTAAATCCCAACAACTTTGGCGGCAAGACAATGGCCATGCGTATGTTTGGCAATCCGGGAAGTCTTGCCGGACAAGAATTTGGATACAAAAAGTCTGACAATCTAAGCGATCTAAAACCAACAGCCAAAGGCATGAAAAAACCTATCAAAATTTGGGCAAATGCAAACTTTGGCAAAGGAACGAGATTTAGTTGGCATTATATTGAGTATGAAAAACTGTCTGACCCGCCACAAGAACTTTTCTCTTCGCGAAAGATTATGATTGATAAAAAAGGCCATGCTATATCTTCGGGCAAACTTAACAATATTATGAACAATATCCCTCAGATTGTAGATAAAAATGTAATTGCCAGCGGAGATGTCCTGTTCTTCTTGCCAGAAATCGACGATGATTACAACTTGAATTTGATAAAATCTTATTTCATGACAAAGACAATTCGCTTTTTAATGTCCATTAAACAAAAGGACCTTTATGTAAGAGGCTTTGAAATTCTTCCCGATTACACATATTTTATAGCAAGACTTAATGGTGGATTGTTCAGCGATGAGTTTTTCTATAGAGAATTTAACTTTAGCCAAGAGTTAAAAGACCACATTGAATCAGTGGTCTCTGAAAAAGTGGAGTAAGAGTTATTTATTGCTGGCTTGCGTCGTAGCCATACTGCCATAAGAACATATCGATAATTTTCATTAATGTGTAGTTCTTTTTACCGGTTGGGTCTATATTTTTCAAGGCGTGTTCAAAAACAGCCTTGTGGGCATTTGCAAAATCTATTATGGATTCAACACAAGGTCTTTTGTCTTTTACTTTTTTTATATCCAAAATTTTTGATGCGCTGTCAACATAACGGTCGTAAGCCGGCATGCAACCAAATATGCCAAGCAAAATTTTTGAGATAAGAGTCATTGTTGCATTAGAATTGGAAGTTGATGCTTTGTTTTGATAATGCGTATATATTTTATCATAAATGCCTTTTTCTTTGTCAAACAACAACTCTAAGTATCTTTGTTTGTTAGTTAAAGGGTCAATGTTCATCAGCTCTTTCCACTCAAATGCCAAACATACGCATTCTTTATGGATGGTAAAGTCATAATGTTTAAGAAGAAAGGATGAACCACGATACATACCCCAACTTGCCAAATAAAATCCAAGATGCAGGGCGAGCAGTTCAATGTCCTGATCACTCAGTTTGGTTTGCCTAAATTTTTCGTAAAATGCCGAGTGGCAGTATTCCCATGACTTATATCTGTGGTCAACTTGAGATCCTATAGACTCATAGAACTTGTCAATTTCGTCTTTAATTTGTTCGTCAGATATTGTTGTCATAATGGTGCTCCTTATTGGTTTGATTATATTTTATTTTTTGGAAATTGTCAATTGTACAAAACCAACCATTTTATACGGAAACCATAGCGAAAAAATCGTGCTCACGCTTTACTAAAAATGGGCGGCGGTGGTAAAATATGAGTATGGAAAAGATTTATGGTTTTGAGCCGATTATTGATAAGGGGTGCGAGGTGCTGATACTTGGCTCCATGCCGAGTGTGAAGTCGAGGGAGAATAATTTTTACTACTCCAATCCGACAAATAGGTTTTGGAAGATTATGTCGGCCATATATGGCGAAGATTTTGAAGGAATGAACTATGAGCAAAGAGCGGCGGCGCTGCTTAGAAACAAGGTGGCCTTGTATGACGTTTATTCGAGTTGCGAGATGAAAAAAGCGGGTAGCTCGCTGGACAGCGACATAAGAAAATGCGAGATGAACGACATCCCTAGATTGACTGAAAACACCTGCATTAGAAAAATTTTTGTGACCTCAAAAAAGGCTTATAAAAGTTTTGTGAAAAAGTTTGGGGCCGAGTTTGATAGACGGGGGATTGAGGTAGTTAGCTTGCCGTCGCCGTCGAGCGCCAATCGCAAAAAGTTCAAGACCGACCAGGCTTTAATAGACGAGTGGAAAAGACTGATGAAATAACACACGCACGCCTCTTCACATATTATAGTGAAGAGGTGTTTTTATGGTTTTTGAAGGGGTTTGTACCGCGCTGGTGACGCCGTTTAACAAGAATAGACAAGTAGATTATGTGGCACTGAAAAGGCTTTTGGAGACCCAAGTGAAGGCTGGAATAGGCGCCATTTGCATTCTTGGTTCGACAGGGGAGAGTGCCACCATAAGCGAACAGGAGAGGGAGAAGATAATCTCTTTTTCTCGTGAGTGCCTGCCGCCATGGTGCAGGCTTATTGTAGGTACGGGGTCAAATGACACTCAGCACGCCATAAAACTGTGCCGTCAGGCCGAGAGGCTGAAGGCTGACGCCTGCCTTGTCTGCACGCCGTATTACAACAAATGCACGCAAAACGGGCTGTTTTTGCATTTTAAGGCCGTCAGTGAAAGCACAAATTTACCAATTATTGTCTATAACGTCCCTTCGCGCACGGGGGTCAACATACAGCCCAAAACCATGAAAAAGATTGCTGGGCTCAAGAATGTGGCTGGCCTTAAGGAGGCCAACGGGGATATTTCGCATATTTTGTCCATGTTTTTAGCACTGCCAAAAAATTTTGCAATATATTCAGGTAACGACGAACTCAACAACATTTTTAAGCACTTGGGTGGGAAGGGTTGCATAAGCGTTGCCAGCAATGCTTTTGCCGCACGTGTTAAAGAGAACTACGAGAAGGGAGAGTTCTCGGACAAACTACTAACACTTTGCAAGTTGCTATTTTGTGAGCCCAACCCCATACCGATAAAATATGTACTATCAAAGATGGGCATGATTGAAAATGTGCTAAGGGCGCCGCTAACCCCACTTGAAAAAGAACATGCTAAAGAGATAGACAAGGTTTTGAGGGGGCTATTATGAAAATTTTGGTTATAGGCTCTAAGGGCAGGATGGGCAGCCTTTTGTGCGAGGTGGCTAGGCGCAGTGGGCATGAGGCCTTTGGTGTGGATATAGATGATCGTAAGAAGGCCGAAGAGGTAGAAGCTGAAGTCATTGTGGACTTTTCGTCTAGCACCTGTTTAAAGGAGAATTTGGAGCTTGCAAAGCGAAAAAAATTGCCCATTGTTGTGGCTACGACCGGGCATAATGAAGAAAATTTACGGCTTATTGAAGAATACAAAGAGCAAAATGCGGTTTTTGTGGGGTCAAACCTCAGTATATTATTCAATTTGTTATTAAAAACCGCAAAAAGCATGGAAATTCCATACGAAAGCGATGTAATTTTGGAAGAAACGCATCATAAGCATAAAGTAGATAGCCCCAGTGGTTCGGCAAAAGAGTTGTTAAATGTATTGAATTATGATAAAGATAAAGTAAAGGTTATATCCAACCGAGTGGGTGAGGTTGTTGGCGTGCATACACTTAGCATCTTTTTGGGTCATGAAAGGCTGGACATTACACACACTTGCCAAAGTAGAGAGGTGTTTTGCGAGGGGACAATAAGAGCTTGTGAGTTTATGAGAGACAAAACAAAAGGTCTTTTTACAATGCAGGACTTGTTAAAATAAAAATATAAATGTAAAAAAGCGGAATTATACACCGCTTTTTTACATTTACAAAATTATTTTTCTTGATCAGGAGGTGCTAATCATTTGGTTTTATCCTCTGAAGAATTTGTATTTTGCTGTTCATAATTATGGCCTGTGATTCGCTTGTATTCGGACTCGCTTAACATAAGCTTGCCGCGATTGTGAACGAGTATGACTTTGTTTTCGGACATTAACCCATCGTAGCCTAGTACGACCGTGAGAGTGGAGAAGTTGTCCTCTAGACATAGAAAGTCTTTAAATTCATCGGTATCTTTTGTATGAATTTGTGTTAATGCTTCCTTTATTTTTTGTGCCTTATATAATGAGCGAGGGGACAAATGGATATATGGGGTTGTGTAGCAATTTTTATCATTATCCCATTCCATTTTCGAAAGATAGAAGCAAAGATTATCGAGTTCACTGTTTGGGACAAGCAACCTGGTTGTAGAATCTAGTTTGGCAGTCAAAATAGTGCCGTTGCCATTTGCATAGGAATTGGCTGATTCATAATTAGGGGCAAAATATAATCCTTGGCCGAAGGAGCCATGGCCCAGGTGATATTCGTCGTCACAAACCAGTTCTTTTAGATGATCAAATTTATACATTCCTCTGTAAATGGTGACGAAGTGTCTTTCTTTTAAGGGATTAGAACCATCCCTTATTACTTGCGGCTTTTGATCGTAGCCATTAAGGTAGAGTGCATAGCGATACATATAGTCCGAAAGTGTTAGCTCGGGCCAGGATTTGTTGTCTTCGTTGTACAATTTTATTTTCCCTGATTTTACAAGAGAAAATTGGTCTTGCAAAGCTTTTAGCGCCTCAAGGTCCACATGTGTATATTTGTCCATTATGCGTTCGTATTCGGCTTGGTCGACCATCATGATTTCGCGATTGATAATTTGGTAGTATGTCTCTCTGCTCGATACGGGGGTGAGGAGCACATCATAGCCGGCCATCATGGCGATAAGGCTGAGGTTTTCACTAAGTGTGTCTATAAAAAATTGTTTTTCCTTGCCGTCGGGAAGGCCATAGACAAATTTCGAAAGCTCGGCCACTGCGGGGTTTGGCTCGCTTGGTGCTGGACCGTACTTTGTAAAGAAATTGTCCACAAGTGTGCTGGTGCAAATGCTCTTTGGCCATGGCTTTAGCTTGAAAGAAAGGATATTTTCATCTTTGTTTTTGGCGTATTGTTTGGCACGCTCTTTATAGTTGCTGGCATAAGTTGCCCTTGCCATGTCGCCAAAATTTGTGCGGTTTTCATTGGTGAGCAGGTCATAATGCCAACTTACGTCATCCGACCCGCGGTACAATTCCTCGCTGCGGCTTTTTTGGTAATCACTCGAGGGTAAGATTGTTGGGAGATGATCTTTTTCTAGACCATGCAAAAAAAGAGCATATATCTTGTCAGCCTTTTCGGGCTTGGTGGCTGAGACAAAGTCAGGTGAACGAAATAGGTTCACGTACCCATTATACAAATAGGTAAGTTTTTCTTCATTTATGGCTTTTTGAACGGGTTTTTTCATGTTTTACTCCTCGTTTTTGCGTTTATTTGTGATTATTCTCTTCCTCTTGCTCTTCTTTTGCCCCGGCGAGTATTCGGTTATATTCCTTTTCGCTGACCAGAATTTTGCCACGATTAAATATAATAAGGGTGTCGGGCTCAAGGAATGTAGCTTCGTAGCCAAAGAGCATGGCAAGCAGCGAAGGGTTTTGTATTAGATTGTTTTGTAATTCTTTTGCCTTACTTGGCATATTGTTGACGGCCTCATACAGCTGCCTAGCTAGACGGTCAACTTCAGGACTGTAGTCTTTGGAACCGGGATAATAATTTCTATAGCAATTGTAGATAGAACTCAGGTCGGAATATTTTATAATCCTGATAGTAGGGTCCAGTTTGGCCGTCATGACTTGGTCATCATGAAAATTAGCATAATTTGAGGCTATATCCTTGGAAGAGTCAAAATATAACCCCGAGCCAAAGATGCCAATTCCAAGGTTGTAATCCTGCTCGGTCAGCATATCTTCTAGATAAGCAATTTGGGATTGTCCCCGAAAAATTTTGCCCTTTCTTGCGACCACGCCGATAGGAAGAGACCTTTTGACGGAGGCAAAGGCCTTGTCTTTCATTATGACAGGAGGCTTACAGTAGCCCAGCCGGTTTACGGTATACCAGTATAGATAGTTTTGCTCAGGTGTCAGCTTTCGTATAAAATTGGGCGGAGCGGGATGGACGTAGTTGACATTGATTTTGCCGCTACTTAAAAAGCATTGTTGGTAGCAAAGTTCCTCGAAGAGTTGCAAGTTTAGATTGGCACCGGACAGGTCTAGTTTTTTCACGGCTGTCTCCTTATGGTTAAATTATACCATGGAAAGGCCGTGTTTTCAATACAAAAGGGTAAAATAAGAGGGCAAAATTAATTGCCCTCTTGCTTTTCGTTTATATACTTTATGACTGCTCGCCTGAATGCGGTTACCGAACCATTGTTGAGAATGTAATGGTCGGCAATGCCTATAGGCCCGCCCTTTTCGATATTTTCAATCTCGGCCCAGTCGCGTGCGGTCGAGGTCTTTTCATCCATTGGTCTAAACTCGCGGGTCTTTAGACGCTGGCGTCTTATTGGCGCGTCGGTGGCAATGCACAGCACCTCGAAATTGTCTTTGAATTTTTCTTTTAGTATTTTGTATTCACTCCAGGAATACATGCTTTCAACCACAACATTGCTCTTTCTTGCGGCCTTTTCAATTTCGGGAAGGAATATGCGGGCGTAGATACCCTTGTCGCCCGACGCACGCAGCATTTCACGGCACTTCTTTTCATTTTCTTCATTGACTTCGAGGCCAAGCTCTTTCATCTTTACGAAGGTGGCTGCACCGAAATAAACCTTGTACCAGCCCCTTTTTTCAAACTCTTCAACGGCCACGCTCTTCCCGCTGCCGCACATGCCAATTACGGCCACAATTTTGTGTTTTGTCATGGTTTTTCTCCTTTGTATGCTTCTATTTTGCGTTTTTTATAACTAATTGTCAAACAAATTTAATGAGGAAATAAACTTTCAAAAAAACGGCCTTCACTTTTCACTCTTCACTTTTCACTTTTCACTTAATGTTAATTGTCTAGTGGCACGACATCATTCTAAAAGATTGCACTTTTCATCTCGTTTTGCTATAATATCTTCGATGGCAAGGAAAGAAAAAATTATTGGGTTTTTCAAAAAGGCTGAGGATATGCTGTTTGAGCCGCACAGCTGTGTTTGCTGTGGGCGGGAGTGCGACACCGACTCGCCCTATCGGCTGTGTTCTCGCTGCCAAAAAGTCTTTCCATATATTGGTGAGCACTATTGCCTAAGGTGCGGAACGAGGATAGATGGTGACTATGACTTTTGCATTATTTGCAAGGACAAGGAGTATGAGTTCGACCGCGCCCGTGCCATCTTTGAATATAACGACATGACTAAGCCCATAATTCTAAACTTCAAGTTCCATGGTCGCAAGACCTACGCAATAGCGCTTGGCAAAATGCTGTCCGACTACTTTGCCACATCCGACCTCATGGCCGATGTGGTGACCTTTGTGCCAATGCCCGAGAAAAGAAAGAAGAAAAGAGGTTTTAACCAAGCCGAGGAACTGGCCATTGAATTTTCTAAAAACACGCAAATTCCGCTGGTCGACGCCCTTGACCGCGTTAAGGAGATACCGCAACAGTCCACGCTTTCGGGCAAGGAGAGGATAGAAAACGTAAAAGGCAACTTTGTTATAAAGGACAAAAAACTGGTCAAAGGCAAGACGGTTTTGCTGATTGATGACGTGGTCACCACGGGTGCCACGGTCAACGAGTGCGCCACGGCGCTGAAAAAAGCCAAGGCCACTGAAGTATTTGTGCTCTCGCTGGCAAGAACGGTGGGCAAGCAGTAATGCCCCAAGGTTCGACAAACTATTTGCCGGCCGAGCGAGAAATTTTATAATTTTCTTTACATTTTACTGGGTTATAGTATATATTAATTGTGTTAATTAGGAGTAACTATGGGATTTTTTGCTAACTTCGACAATAACCGAAGCATTAAAAAACTAGAAAAAATTGCTGCCAAGATTGAGGCACTAGATGGCAAATATTCAGCCATGACCGACGACGAACTAAAGGATCAAACCAATATTTTGAAGGATAGGCTCAAAAATGGCGAAACCCTTGACGACATCTTGCCCGATGCCTTTGCCGTTGTTCGTGAGGCGGGCGCAAGAGTGCTGAAGATGAGGCACTTCCATGTCCAGCTGCTTGGTGGTATCGTGCTGCACCAAGGCCGTATCGCCGAGATGAAAACTGGTGAAGGAAAGACCCTCGTGGCCACCTTGCCTGCATACTTAAACGCACTGTCGGGCAAGCCTGTGCATATCGTTACGGTAAACGAATACCTTGCCAAGCGTGACGCCGAGTGGATGGGAAAGATTCACCGTTTTCTTGGCCTGAAGGTGGGCGTGGTCTATGCCAACCAACCTCTTGAGGAGAAGCGCGAGGCCTACCAGGCCGACATAACTTACGGCACGAACAGCGAGTTTGGCTTTGACTATCTTCGTGACAACATGGCGCTTTCAAAAAAGGCCATGCTTCAACGCGGGCTGGAATTTGCCATAATCGACGAGGTGGACTCCATCCTGATTGATGAAGCCCGAACTCCACTTATTCTTAGTGGCCCAAGCGGCGAGAGCAACGACCAGTACGAGACCGCTAACCGCTTTGCCAAGACCCTGAAAGATGACGACGTGTCCATCGATGAGCAGAAAAAGACCATCCACCTTACCGAGAGCGGCGTGGCCAAGGCCGAAAGGTTCTACAAGCTCGCCAACCTCAGTGATGTTGAAAACACCGACATCAACCACAACATCAACAACGCCATTCGCGCTCGCTTTATGATGAAGAAGGACAATGACTACATCGTCCGTGACGGAGAAGTGCTGATTGTCGATGAGTTTACCGGCCGTATCATGATAGGGCGTAGGTATTCGGACGGCTTGCACCAGGCTATCGAGGCCAAGGAAGGGGTTAAGATAAATGCCGAAAACAAGACCCTGGCCACAGTGACACTGCAAAACTTCTTTAAAATGTACACAAAGATCAGCGGTATGACAGGTACTGCCAAGACCGAGGAAGGCGAGTTTAAAGACATCTACGGCCTGGACGTTGTTATAATTCCAACCAATGCACCAGTAAAGAGGGTGGACGCTAACGATATCTTCTACTTCTCGCATGAGGCCAAGCTTAAGGCCATTTGCGACGATGTTCAAGACTGCTACGAGCGAAAGCAGCCCGTGCTGGTTGGTACAATTACGGTTGAAAAGAGTGAAGAGCTCAGCAAGAGGCTGCGGGCCTTGAAGATTCCGCACAACGTGCTAAACGCCAAGAACAACGAGCGTGAGGCCGAGATTGTGGCTCAGGCCGGAAGACTTGGGACGGTTACCATCGCCACCAACATGGCCGGCCGTGGTACCGATATTATCCTTGGTGGTAACGCCGAGTTCAAGGCCAAAGAGGCCATGAAGAAAAAGGGGTATGAGGACGACATGATTGAACTGGCGTCGTCGTACTTTACTGTAACAAAGCCTGAAGAACTGGAGGCTAGGCAGGTTTACCAAGAGCTTTTAAAGGACTTTGAGAAAGAGGTCAAGGCCGAAAAGGAAGAGGTCGTAAAGCTGGGCGGACTTAAAATTATAGGCACCGAGCGCCATGAATCCAGGCGTATCGACAACCAATTGCGTGGACGTTCGGGTCGACAAGGTGACCCCGGTTATTCGGTGTTCTATATCTCGGCCGACGACGACCTTGCAAGAATCTTTGGTTCGGAAAGGCTTAAGAGAATGGCCGAAATGCTCAAGCTTGAGCCCGACATGAGCATCAACTGGAAGTTCTTCTCCCGCAGTGTAGAGAGTGCGCAAAAGCGTGTCGAGGGCCACAACTTCAGCATAAGAAAGCAAGTGGTTGAATACGACAATGTCCTCAACCGCCAGAGGGAAGAGGTATATACCGAGCGTAACAAGATTCTCGACGGCGAGGATGTGCATGACAAGATTCTTGAGATGATCAACGAGGTTGTCGAGGAGACCGTCTTCGAGTATGACAACGACAAAGAGCCCGACGAGGTCGACATAGACGCCTTCAACGCCGAGCTGGAAAAGAGGCTGCTCGAGCCCGGAACTAACTTTATTAACGAGCAAGTGTTGAGCAAATACTCCACTCGTGAGCTGGCCGAGGAGATTTACACCAAGGCTGCCGAAAGGTACGAGCAAAAGAAGGTCGAGGTCAACGAAAAGGGCGTGGACTTTGGTGATGTCGAGAGACATATCTTGCTTAGAATCATGGATCGCAAGTGGGTGGACCATATCGACGACATGGACAACCTGCGTCAGGGTGTTGGGCTGCGCGCCTATGGTAACAAAAACCCTATAACCGTCTATCAGACCGAGGGCTTTGATATGTTCGACGACATGATTAGCTCAATGCGTCGCGACGTTGCAAATGCACTTATGGGAGTTAAAGTTGAGGTTGGCCCAAGGCCAATTCCGCAAAGGGCTCCGCAAAAGATTAACCCAACCCAGCCACAGGGCACAGTGACCACCAAAAAGACAGTCGGCCGCAATGACCCTTGCCCTTGCGGGTCGGGGAAGAAATACAAAAATTGCCACGGCAAAAACGCCTAAAATTACACCTCTTGCTGCGTTTCTGAGCGGCAAGGCAAGACAGTCATTTATGTCTAATAAACTCCTGCCTTGACCTTACCGCTCGAGCCTTGCAATAGGTGCAATTTTAGGCGTTTTTGTATGTCAGTTTTTTTGCGAGGGGTGTTCTTTTGCGAGCGACTTGTCGCTCGCTCCAAGCTCGCCGCACTATTTGCTTCTTTACAAGCACCCGATTGTTATTGGTTAACATCGGATAAAAGACTGTGCGTTAAATGAAAAATGAAAAATGAAGGCGTCGAGGCAAAGCCTCGAAGATTATATAATCATCAGGCGCGATAAGATATTATGCGGCGTCAGCCTTGCACTAACATTTCAAAACGGGCAGTTTGGTAAACAAACTGCCCGTTTTAAAATGGGAGCGCGAGGGGGAATGCCCCCTCGCAAAAAATATAAATTAACCTATAACAAATAGCGGTTTTACGCGGAGTTTGGCACGGTCCATTCTAAAGCCTTCTATTTGTCCGTCGGCTGAAATTTTCATGGAAATGCCGTAGTTAGACAGGGTCTTGGCTGCTGCAAGGCGTCCGCCGCCCGTGCTGCCGGCCTCTATTTTAATAATAGCCCCAACGGCCAGGATATTGCCTTCATAGTCTATGATGGTAGCACCGTCGATACCGATAAGCTCTTGTCGCAGTCTTCGGTCAAGTTCTTGGAACTTGCGTCCGTTTATAATTCGCATGAGGTTGGCTGTCTTTGAGCAGACATCCTTTTTCAAAAACTCGTCATAGGTTGGAACATCGGTTTTAGTTTCGTCGAACCCCGTGAAGAAGGAGCGGTTGATGGAGTCTTGGATCTTGTAATCATAGCAGTCTTTATAGAGTAGGTCGGTCATGTCGATATGCTTTAGCACATTGAACTTGTCGGTGCTGTTGAGGTGCACAATACACCCGCCGCCACGTGCGAATGACGTGTCGAGGGCTGAAAGGTAGACAGCTTTCCTGACGTCCAGCCCCTCGTTGCTGCGTTCGGCGAGCAGGGAAATGATCTCGTCATGCGAAAAGCTTACCCAAGCCCCGTTTCTCTTGGCAAACAGCAGTTGCTTGTCTTTAAAAATCAAAACGTCGCCCTCATCCACAAGGCAAATGCCCACTTTTGCACCCGTGCAAAGATTGGCAAAGTCCAAGTATTGGTAAGGGGCGAGCAGGTCGGGCTTGGCATTTCGGGACAAGGCCTGGTAGCTCATCAAATACCCGTCGGCCGAGATGTTTATGCAGGTGTTTATGCCGTCCGAGAGCAGGGCGATGTAGTCACGCCTTAGAATGTGCTCAATATGCATATTAGGGCTGGAAGTTTTACCCACCAAACGGCTGTTTATGATAAACCCAAAGCGGGCTTTTTTGCCCTCGTAGGTTCTAAGCCCCCAGTTGCTGACCATGGTCAAAACCACGTCTAGCGTTTCGTAGGCGTTTTTGGACAGGGCACGGCAAATGGCACGCTGAGTGACCTGGTTTTCTAGCCCGGCAATGAGCTCAGACGAGATGTTGGCCTTAAACAGGGCGCTGACCTCTTCCATGATGGAGCGAACCAAAGATATTTCAAAAGCCTTGAAAGGCTGAACGCGTTTAATTACAAACCTAGTAGGGTCGGTGCGGTTAAATTTGACCAAAAGAGTGCCGCCATTGCCCATTGCAACGCACGCATCTCTTGGTCCAGACTCCTCCTCGCCGGCAATTTCGGAGCCTGTGAACAAAGAGAGAATGTTATCTTGCAAAAAAGTGATAAAGCGTTCTCTTTTCATCTTGCTTCCCTAAAACAAGTCATAGTGACCCTTATTATCTTTAATATTACACTAGACCCTGCAAAAAATCTAGTTTTTTAACGCATTTTTTCATCAAAAATAATAAAATTTGCGTTTTTTTAACTTGAAGTTTTTTAAGTGGCTGGTGGTGAGACAATATAGTTGACTAGACTTATTAATTTTTTATATAATCAAATATATTAAAAAGTGGAGCAAAAAATGAAAGAAAAAGACAAAATTTATGATTTTTCTCACCTATGCGACAGCTGTTTGCATATCCTCTTTGAGCGTGGTGAGATAGACAGCCTGCCAAGCGAAAATACGCTTGAGCGTAAGGACTATTGCTACAACTGCGGCCAGCCAATTCTCAGCGAGATCAATGAGTTCTCGCACGACTTGGATCTTTTGGAAAGTGCACTATATAACCCAAAGCTCAAAGTGGTGTGCTACACCGCTCCGTCGGTCAGGGTGGCACTTGGCGATGAGTTTGGAATGCCTGTTGGCAGCTTTGTTGAGGGTAAGATGGTGGCCGCACTTAAAAAACTGGGCTTTTCGGCCGTGTTTGACATGAATACCGGTGCCGACTTCACCATACTTGAAGAGGCCAATGAGTTTTATGAGAGGCTGACGAAAAACAAGAACCTACCAATGTTCACCAGTTGCTGCCCGGGCTGGGTCAACTATGCGGTTATGATGCACCCTGAGCTTAAAAGCCACCTTTCCACCTGCAAGAGCCCGCAACAAATGTTTGGGGCAATAATTAACAGCGTCTATGCCAAGGCTAGCGGCATCGACCCAAAGGATATTTTTGTGGTGTCCATCGTGCCATGCGTGGCAAAGAAGGTGGAGAACAAGCAGGCGGGCATCAATTCGTCCAAGGGCTACGACGTTGATGTGGCCATAACCACTCGTGAGATTGCTTCGCTTATTAAATCGCGTGGGATAGACTTTGCAAACCTTGAGGAACAAAAGTTTGACAACTTCTTTGGCACGGCTTCGGGTGCTGGGGCCATCTTTGGTAACACCGGCGGCGTTATGGAAGCCGTTCTTAGAACGGTGGGGGATAGGCTGACCAATGGCCAGTGCAAGAGGCTGGAATTTAACATGGTGCGTGGGCTAGACAATGTTCGCCGTGCCGAGGTTAAGTTTGGCGAAAGGACTATCAAGTTGGCCGTTGTGGTGGGGCTTAAGAATGTCGAGACCATACTCGCTGAACTTAAGGCCGACCCGCATAAATACGACTTCGTCGAGGTCATGGCCTGTGACGGCGGATGTATTGGTGGGGCAGGACAGCCAAGGCCAAGCGGCATGGAGCTAAGCGAAGTTCTAAAACTCCGCTCAGCTGGGCTCTATCAAGGGGCTCTAAAACGTCAGGCTAAGCGTGCACATAAAAACAGCGCAGTCATGCAAGTGTACACCAATTATCTCGGCGACATTGGAAGCAGCAAAGCAAAAAATTTACTACATAGAAAGTATAATTAATGCGAGGGGCCATTGCCCCTCGCGCTCCCATTTTAAAAAGAGCGGTTGACTTTATTGTCAACCGCTCTTTTTGAACTTGTAGCTTGCTGACGCTCAGTGAAACGATTGAGAAGCTTTGCAAAGTGTGGCTCCCCTCTTGACGGGGGAGCTGGTCAATATGGGGGCCCCGACGAGCGAGAATAGGGACCCCGAAAAGCAAAGCTTTTTGGGGAGAGGAGAAAAATGGTCGACCGATGACGGCAAGATGCGATAACATCTTGCCCGTCTTAAAAGGCCATTTTTTGACGAGGTGGGGAGAGGAGAAGTCGAGGGCCATAATAGGGCAAGCTTGCTTAGCAAGATTGTCCACAAGCAGGCACTCGAACTTCGACGAGTTGAGGGGGTGAATAGTATCCACTTTTTCACGATGTTAACCAACAACAATAAGGGGCTTGTAAAGCAGCAGATAAGGCAAGATTTATGACAAGAGCGAAGGAAACTGATGTTTGGTAGACCTGTTTGGTCACCAAATGTCAGTTTTCGATGCTATTGTTATAAAGGTTGCCTTAGGTGCGGAGAATGTTGCCGCCGGCTCGGTAGAGAGGCGGAAAAAACAAAATTTTTCAAAAAACACCCAAATTTGCTTGACATGGGGGGGGGGGGATATGATAGTACTAGTATACTAGTACTATTAGTGATACTCACTCTTCGAGCGAATGATACTCGAGGCTCCGCCTCGAATGAGGGATACTTATATGAAAAAGAAACTTCTATCAATCTTTATTCCAATAATCATGGTGGCAGTGGTGGCATTGGGAGTTGTTTTACCTACAAGTTTGGCCGATAGGAAAGAGGCGGTAAATAACACTGCGACCTACGCCGAGGACACTGGGGCAAGTACGGCCGAAAAGAGCAAGAAAGGCGGAGCAATATTCTTGGCTGAAGGGGTCAGCTACACTATGAAAGGCGGCAAGATTGAGGGTAAAAAGAAAAAATATGGCGGAGCAGTGTATGTGTCGAAAGATGCTACCTTCACATTGGATGGTGGAACAATAACCAATTGTCAAGCAAAATATGGCGGGGCAATATATGTCGCAAATGGCGGCCACTGCATTATAAAGAGTGGCACAGTAAACCTCAACAAAAGCGAGTCCGGCCCAGCCATTTATGTCGAAACTGGCGGCGATTTGCAGGTAATTGAAGGCGATATCGACAACAATCTTCAAGAAGACTGGCCAAAGGTAGCAACTGTTAGTGAGGATACAATCAAATTAGGTGGGGTAAACTCTAGCGTAGAATTACATTATTTAACACTAGGCTCTTATCCACAAACATATGTTGGAGATACTCTAAGGCAGACACTTGAAGATGAGTATGCTAAAGAAAACCATGGAACATTAGAAGATATGGGCGTCACCTATAATTCAGGTAAAGACAACGATTGGATAGCTTATAAATACAACGGAACAATATATGTGAGAGGGACGGAACAGAAATACGATAATAATAGTTTGTATCAAGACGGAACGTCACCTATAACTGATCGAGTATCTTGGTTTGAAGTTGAGCCTATAAAATGGTATGTCCTTAACTACGAAGAATATTTGGAAGGCAAGCCTCTCGAACTGTTAAGTACAACCATCTTAGCAAGTAAAGTACGATTCAATCCAAACATAAATATGAGTAATGATTGGGAAACCAGTGAGATACGGCAGTGGTGTAATAGTAACTTTTATGACTTTGCTTTTAAGAAAGATGAAAAAGAGGAAATTTTGGCCACCATATTGAAAAACAATAAGAAAGGTGAGCACAACAAGGATCCAAATATAGAAGGCAACTGGACGGGGAATAATACTACGGATAAAATCTACCTTCTAAGTTACTGGGATATGTACAACACCGATGGCCTATTCCAAGGAAGAACAACAATGTGTTTAGCTAGTGGAAGTGATTTTTCAATAGGGAACAACTTAAGATGTGTGGGTGGAACATCATGTCAAACGATCTTTGGAAAGAATGCTGAATGTTGGTTGCGGACAACTGGAGATCAAAACGCTAGTGTATATTATATAACTATTGCTGGTCATCTCAGTACTTCTCCTTATAACATGACTGGAGATTGCTGTGGCATTCGTCCGGCGTTACGATTATCATTATAGCGGCGTCAGCCTACACTACAAAGTCAAAATATGCGGTTGGCAATTTGGCCAACCGCATATTTTTAATTGGGAGCGCGAGGGGGTGTAGGTTGCGAGCGACTTGTCGTTCGCTCCCAACTCTTCCGCACCTTCGTCGAAGCTCAAGCTCAATTGTCAGCAAGTTTCTTACGGAACTTGCCGCCTGCAATCGCTTGGCTTCTCCTCTCC
>CANQUB010000011.1 GCA_947626955.1 uncultured Clostridia bacterium
GATCTCTTTCCTTAATGCCACCATATACACTGCCCCGTCAGTCTCCGAGTGTGCCCCCGACGAGTGATTATACACAGTTGGCACTTCTTCGCCAGCAAACCTTATGCTAAACGAATAGTTGCGGCCACTATTTGAAATTTTGGGGTCAACCATTTGGTTTCTAACGTCAGACGGAGCCGACCTTAGCACCGAGCCATAGGTGTTGTATATTTCCTCGGCCGTCTTAAAGTAGAGGGTCTCACCACTCTTAAGGGCATAATCGATGGCATCGGCCATGACGTAGTATTCTTCTTTACGAGTTCTTATGTTTTTGTCGAAGGCGTCGTTGTATTGGTTGTCGGCATAGCTTTGATATTGGTCGATATCGTCCATGCTGAAGAAGGTGTCCTCATAGAACATCAAGAAGGTGGAAAATCCTCTATCCCAAACGCTGTTTTGCCTAAATGCAGTAAAGGCTTCGTCAACCTCTTTTATAGACCCTTCCATTGGGTGGTGAGTGACGTTGTCGTTTGGCCCAATCTCGTCAAAGTTTAAAGTTATTGGAATCTTTTGGTCACGGTCGGCATATCGCCGATAGGCATTTGCGTCATAGGCCGAAGCCACGAATATTTGGTTAGTTAGAGATGTATCCTCCCCGCCCGCCGTGGCAATGTATAGCGAACGCAAAATGGCATTGCTCATGATGACCCCGCCAATAAACATTATTGGGATGAACAAGAGCAAGAATATTGATCTTAGTGTGTCTCTAAAAATTCCAGCCTTTGAGTTTGAACCCTTGGTTGCAACATAATTGTATTCATTCTTCAAAATGGCAATTATTGCAAACAAGATGATAAGAACTATGGCAAAGCCAATAAGCCCGCGAATTACCCTTACCACGTTTTCATTGAACACAAACTTAAAGATAAGGTCATTGTCTATATCGCTAAGTTTGGTAAAGTCTTCGTTCATCCCGGCCATCTGCCTAACCATTACGAAGATAAAGTCAATGAGGGCCAAAACATATTTCATAATGGCATAGATAAGGGTGTTTAGGGCGTTTATAAAATAGTCGAAAACGCTAACGTAATAATGCTTGATGACTGTCAAAACTGCATCAAAGAAGCCACTGCTGCTAGAATTTAATGCGTCAGTAGAAGTATTTGCCATCGTCGATGCCAACTTTGTTGTTATTAAGTTCATGGTCGCAAAATTCACTTAGCTTTTCTCCTTTTTTTATTTTTTCTTGTTCGTTTTAGTTGTAACTGGTTTTGTACGTGTTCCTCTTTGCACCTCTCGTGCCGTGCGTTGTTCATGCCGTTGTTCTCTTCGCTCTCTTTCTTGATTGATACTTTCAGTAGCGGCTTGTTCCATGGCCTTGGTGGCCTCTTTTGGCACGCCATGCATTCTCATGTATAGTGCCATGCCTTTAACGGCCAGCTTTCGGCCCGAATCGTAAACGCCTTTTATTGCAGTTATACCTGTGATGTTTTCAGCGGCGTATTTTGCCTCTTTAACAGCATCAACAGCGGCCTTTCCGCTCCATACATCGGCAACTGTGTTGATGGCGTTTTTGGCGTTGCTGTATGCTCTTTCGCCTTCATCAAAGCCGTTGCCGGTTTGGGTCCACTTTGCGAACATCCTTGGAGCAGTGTTTGTAAGGAATGATGCAACTATAAGGAATATGAGCCTTGCCACTCGGTTGATAAAGTTTACACTGACCTTACCAAACAGTGGAATGTTTTTGAAGGCCTCGTTTGTCGAGAACAGGTCTAGCTTGGTAATTATTGGCACAAGCAGCAAGAAGATGTTAAAGCCTATTGCATAGGCAAATACCGATATAACCTTGCTGATTATGCTCTCCTTCCACGAAGCGTAGATGCCAAATGGAGATTCAGTAACTCCCTTGTCTTTCTTCTTTTTGTCGATATATTCTTCGTGGCTGAACGACAGTGTGGAAATGGCCACAGGGCCAATCATGAAGTATACGGCAAGGTCAAACATCCTTGCAGTTACTCCCCACAATGCCTTCCATAGAGCTATAAATACCGAGAATGTTCCAATAAATAGCACAAGCATATCTATGTCAGCCGACGTGTAGAGGTTTTCCATCCTCTGCGAGAACCTTGTGTCAAAGTTGAAGTCTTGTGCAACAAAACCCGAAACTAGCGAGTCATGCACAGTCTCATCAACGCCGTAACAGAAGTTGTAGTTGGCCTCAAGGTAGTATCTTGGGTTGTTCTCAACTGCCATTTGTGCCAGGCTCTTCTTTCCGCCCGAGAACACACGCATGAAGAAGTCGACAACATAGCCTATACCCGTCATATGGACAGGCACTTCGTCCATGGATACAAAGTACTCGCTCAGCTCACCCTTAGACAGGTTGCGGATGACAACATCCTTGCGGTAGAACTCAATCTTGCCGTCAACCTCTCTTATGGCGGTTGGCTTGCCGTCGCTATTGATTATTCCTTTTGCAACAACTGGATAATATACGTTTCCGCCCGCCCCACTATAATACTCGGTGTAGGCCAGCGTGTGGTTATACTTAGATAGCCAGGTGTAGCCCTCTTCGTCTCGAACAAGGCCGGCACCACCAGCATTCCTCGATGTTGCCATCATAAATGGAATATATTGCTTTATCTCTTCGTCGAAGGTACAGATGATGAACACATCACCATTGTTTTCGTCGATATCGTGCTTGTTAAGGTCGATTGTGTACTCAGCCCCGACTAATTCTTCATATGGCCTGTCTTCAAGGCCTGCAAGACGCAAAATTACGGCCTGAGCCTGTTTATCTATCCTGTAGCCGGTTATCTGGTCTCGTAAAGTAAGATCCCAGCGGTTATAACTCGAAGATTGCAGCCCGCTATATTTATTCATTGTCCAGTCGCCGCAGGCAATGGCGAATACTGCCAAGAACCTCTTTTGGTTCTGCTCAAGCGACTCGTTGTCCACATTTTCGTAGTCCACCAAATAGTCAAGGCAAATTTGCCTTAGTTCTCTTAGAGTAAGCCCCATATATCCGCTTGGGCCAAGCTTGGACACGTCTTGGTCAAGTAGCAAATATTCAAGCACGGTTTCAAGGTATCTTTCGGCCTCGCTCTTGTTAGATTGGTACTTGAGTTTCGCACGGCCAACAAAGTATTGATATTCGGACTGGCCATCGGCAAGGTTTGGAGTTTCCGAACCAAGGTTAAAGAAGATTTTAACGATGTCCAGTGGCAAATATTCCCCATCAAGGATGGTGTCGAGCATAAGTTTTGGCAGGCTCTGCATAATGCTTGCATCATTCTTTGTGGCTGGGCTATTTAAGGTTATTTCGTCATAGTTGCCCGGCGAAAGCTTAACAAGATTGGTCATTTGGAAGAGCACTGCGGTTATTTGGCCAATTTGAATGGTGAAGTCTTGAAGCGAACCAAACGATCTATCTTTATTGTCTGCATTGACAAGCCCTTCATAGTCATCTTCAACAAAGGCAAGCTCATATCCCAAATCTTTAAGGTATTTTCCGCCCAAAACATACTCGATAAACCTTGTGGACGAGAAATTACGCCCAACAGTGTAGACATGGTTGTTTACCGAAACTTGCAGCGAAAGCGCTTCGTTGTTTCTTGTGCCGTAGCTGCTGACCGAGAAGGAAATGTAGTAGAGGTTTAGCTTATCGATGGTCTCTTGCATATCGATATAGCTGCCTATTGTGGTGACATAGTTCTTTAAGAGAGCATAGTAATTGTCGAGGGTTTCTTTGTTGCTGTCAATGTCTTTGAAACTGCTGACATATTCGCCGTTTTCATCAACAAGCCCGTCCACAAAGTCTTGAAGGTGGTTGTATTTTCCCTTTAATTCATTCCAATCTTTAAGCTTTTCTATATTAACCAAATCCTTTCTTTCTAGTTTAAAGTCTTTGTCAATCAACCTTGTAACTTTATTAGGCAGTGCATTAAATGCGTCTACCGCTTGTTCTAGGAGAGCTTCCAGTTGCGTTTTTAGCTGCTCTTTTTGGCCGACATGGGTATATGACATATCGGTTTTGAGCATATCTGACTTGGCATTAGCAAAGTTCAAAATTGCATTGGCCAGTTTATTTGCCCAATCTATTGAAGTTACACTAGGCGACTGCATCGAGCCTAGCTTGTTAGCGTAGTCTTGAAGGGCATATGCAGCCTCTCTAATTCTCTGCACATCGCTTTCAGAGACGCATTTGTCGTATTCATCATTTTTTGAACCCGATACATCAACGGCCGGTATCTTGCTTTCAATGACATCTTGATAGGTGCAGTTTGAGTTCAACAGATCTTGATATGTTTTTAACAATTTTTCATATTTTTCATCGAGGTCGCCTTGCCTATATGACCTTGGAAGGTAATTATTCAAAACTATTTCTAGCCTGTTGTCAAAGGCACTTGCGTCATCATTTATATAGGCCTCTAGAATTTCGAAATATTCAGGATATGCTTCGTCACCCGGCTCAACCCCTTGGCTAGCCAAATTAGCTTTGGCGTTTTTCAAAATGGTCATCAAAATTCCATTTTCACCTTTATATTTTGGAGGTAAGTTGCGATCGGTATATCTTCTATAATTTCCATTTGCTGCATCAAAGAAAACTTCTTCAAATTCAGATGAGCCAAGCATACTTAGGGCAGTGTTGTACATCCATTTGGCTGCACTATCGCTTATCAGCATGGAAGCAAGGTAGGCCTTATAGGTAAACAGCTCCACCGACTCCCCTCTCCCGTCCACGAGGTCGAAGCCCTCATAGTAGGCAATTTCGTCAAGGATTGGGGACATGAAGGCGTTGAACATTTCGTTGAAGTAGTCAAACTGTGCCTTTACTTGGAAGTATTGATTCTCACCAAGGGTGCTGAGCATAAGAGCTCGCATTGTCTGCTCGTCAAACACGCTTGAAAAGGTTACCGAAGCAAGGTTGTTGTCATTTGGATCGGCAATTTCCAGCTCGCCCAAGAACAGCTCAGACATAATGAGCCCAAGTGGGTGAATTAGCGAAGTGCTGATATTTGACGAGAAGTCTGAATCGCCATTGATGGCCTCGACGTATTCGCCAAGCTCGGTAAGCCACTTGTCGGTGGCAATGAACTGGTTGATGTTGATGTCCTTATAAATAACTTGCAGGTCGTTAATTAGCTTTTGTGGCCAGCCAATCTGCTTAACTACCTTGGTTGCCTTGTCATCGTAGTTCTCGTAAACCCAAGAGCCGTCTTCGGCCTGATACCTTACCGTTCCTCGCAGTGTAATGATTATATCTGCAAACGAATTGGTGGTAGTTATCGAAGAGTTCTCCCAAATTCCAAGATTAAGAGTGTTTCCATTTGAGTTCTGTATTGTTCCAAAATCTACTGTCCTTTCATTGCTAGCAGTAACATTTTGCAGTTTCTCAGTGCTTGGAAGCAAGGTGTAGTACGGGCTGTTAAATTGGTCACGAAGTTTAACATCGTTTTCGTCAACTAGATTTTCGTTTAGTTCAACCTCGTAGTAAGTGTTGTTAATTTTAACAGCATACAGCTCTTCTACGGTGATATAGTCTGCCAAACTTGCCTGCCAAGGTCGCCTTTCAATCTTATATACAGGCAGCGTTACCCCTTCAATAAAGTCTTGAACCGAATATGATAGGTCATTGTTATATTTCTTGCGGAATAACTCGTAGAGAATGATCTGGTCGCTTGTACTGCTGCTTATTGCATTTTTGACTGCTGATACGGACACACTTCGTGGAGCAGTATTTTTGTCTCCGTAGAAAGTCTTTAGCAAACCACCCAACGTATCGCTAAATTTCAACAGTACGCTGTCGGTCTCCCACTCAACAATGTTTATTGAGTTTTCAAGCCTCTTAAGGGCGTTGAAGGTTATATCCGAGAAGTTGCCAAGCCCAAGCATGGCCTCGATGGTGTTCACGGCGTCTTGAATTGGCGTGGTGGCCTTTAAGGCGGTTGGTGCGTATACCATTTGATAGGATACGCCATTATTTATGTCTGACGCATCCACATAGTTTATGGTCAGGCTCTGCGACTCTTCGTCGTAGATGGTCTTGTCGACATACTTCCAGTTGATGTCGACGTCGCTCATGTTCTTTATATAGTATCTAAGGTTGTTTTCAACTGCATAGTCGATAAAATCGGCCATTACATAGTACTGCTCTGGGGTGCAGATGAAGTTTTCAAAGCCCTTGTACTCGTTGGCGTTGTACATTCGGTTGTTTTTATAGACAAGGGTGTCTTTAAAGTCGGAGAAATCGCCATAGGCAAACTGCTTATACAGCTCTTTGCCCGTTGGCTGGTAGTTTTTATAGATGGTCAAAAGTTCATCGGTGGTGTAACCAAAGTCGTTTCCAAGCCCTATTGGGTCGGTAAAATTCATGGACACAGGTATTCGCATACCTCCGTCGGCGTACTTTCGATAGTTGTTCGCCCCGTAGGCACTGGTTATGAATATCTGCCCGGCAATGGTGGAGTTCTTCCCCCCGCGTAAAATATTGTTAAAGCCGGCCAAAATGGCGTTTACAAGGATAATCGACACTAGCAGCATAAGTGGGAAAAAGCCCATCAAGAAGATAGACCTCAAGCTTCGGGCTGCAATCCTTCCCTTTTGCCTTAGCGGCTCGTCAACGCCGATGGCATTTTGGTACTCCGACTTTATGATTGCAAAGATGGTGAACACAATGACAAGCACAATGCCCACTCCCACAGCAAATCTAAACACTTTTAATACATTTTCATTGGTTAAAATTTTAACAAGCGGGTTGTTGTTGTCAATGACGGCGTAGTCGTTGATGTCCACGCTTATTCCAAGTATCAAGCTAAATGCAAGTTGAAGTAGTTCAATTAGGTTTAAAACAAAGGTACAAATAAAATATAGCAGTCTTAAAATGAGGTTTCCTAGCCATTGGAAGATTGATAAAAACAAACCACCGTCAAGTGCTATATTAACAGTTTGGAGAGTGTCTCCGTTGCCGTTCATTTCGGCTAAACGTGAGAGCCCCCCCCCACCTGCAAACAAACTATTCAGTTTAATCGCAAGATTGTTCATTTTGTCCCTTTTGTAAGATTAATTTTGTGCTTCTCCAGCGTCGGTCACTGTGACCTTTTGTTTGGTTTCTTTCTTGGCCTTTGCTGGCTTTTCATCCTCGGCCTCGGTTGGCACATTAGCCTCTTGGCTGGTCTCAGCCTTGGTAACCTCAGCCTCAGCTTCGGGCTCGGTTTCAGGCTCTTGGTCCTCGCTTTGTTGCTCGGCGGTGGCAGCAAGATATCTTTCATAATCTTCGTCGCCACGCAGCTTTTCAAACAGCTCACGAACTCGGTCGTTAACCAAAATATCGATATTTGTTCTTGAATATGGTCCGGTCATTAAGAAGGCCTTACCACGAGGGTTAGACACGATGGTGTCTTGCTCTTTTTCGTTAATTTGTCCGGCCTTTTCATAAAGGGCAACAAGGTCGTTTATGTTGTGAGGGGCCAGCGAAAAGATAAACGAGTACTGACAGGCGTTTATAATGGCCGTACTCTTACGAGCAATCTCAGGAGTACCCGTAAAGTCCTTGAGGTCCTGAGTGATGACTATCTGCATTCCTTCGTACTTACGAATACGCTTTGCCAGGTTGAACATGAAGTCCAGAGCCACGTCTTTCTTAGGATCGATGAAGGTGTGTGCCTCGTCGATAACCACGATGACATGGCGTTTGGTATTGTATTTTGCGTTGTAGTCCTTGTTTTTGATAATTTCGTTATTAAGCCAACGCATGATAAGCATCATTTGTGCGTTTGCAATGTCGTTATTGGCGTTTGCAAGCAGGGTCTGGAAGTTGAACACTATCATGTTCTCTTCGGCAGTGATGGTCGAATAACCATTCCAAAGCATGGAGTTTCGGCCACCTTCGGCGAATTTGTTTAGATAAGTCTTGATAATTTTCAGGTTGTTTCTTTGATAATCGTCTTTTGCCTTGTCGTATTGATCCGAAACATAGTTATAAAGGTCTTGCATTATAGGGAACTGGTCGGGCTCAAGGTCGATAATATCGGTGTCGGCCGTGATGTTAAAGCGATCGTACAGTTCCTTTAAGCACTCGTTCAAAATTTCAAGCGCGTCGGTGGTGATACCATCAAGGATCATCTTAAAGAAGGATTCAAGGAACTGAAGGTGAGTTGCAAGCGAGGTGTTTTGCCCCTCTTCGTTCTCATCTTCAAGGCCGGTGATGACCTGTAGTGGGTTAATTCTTCCCTCTTTTGCCGAACCCACATCGATAACCTTACCTTTCATGTTCTTGGCAAGTATGTCGTACTCACGCTCGGGGTCTAGGATGAATATCTTGGTGTTGTCGGACGCAAGGTTGGCCAAAATGGCCTTGGTTGCAAAGGATTTTCCCGAACCCGACTTACCCATGATAACCACGTTAGAGTTGATTCTTTCCTTGTCACGCTTAAAGAAGTCCAAAAAGACTGGTTCGTTGTTCATGCCAAGGTATACTCCCTCTTCGTCTTGCACTGCATCGCTGACAAATGGGAACATTGCGGCAAGTGAGGATGAGTTTATACCACGCTCATATTTTTTGTTGTTCGAACGCTGCGAAACGTTGCCGTTGATGAAGCTGTCACGCTGTTTACCAAACATTTCGTTATACTTGAAGCCGGCACGCATAAGCTGGGTTCTTAAGAGCTTTCTTTGCTCGTCTTCGGTTTGAATATAGATGTTGGTATCAAACAGCACCTCATTACCATTTTTAATGGAAGCCAGCAGCTCTCGCAGGGTCTCAAGGTGAGTGTTTTTCTCAATTTCGGTGGATGCACGCCCTCTTTTCATGGCCTGTAGCTCCATTTCCATGATTGAGCGGTCAAGACGTTTTTCGGCGTCTGATTGAGGCACAGGCTTAAATTTTACGGCAATTCTTGTGCCTGGAACCGAGAAGAAGCTTCTTCCCCAAGCGTTGGCAACGGCAATAGGATATTCGGCCACGGCATAGGTTGTGTATGGCTTGTCGTTGACGTAGTGACGAAGGGCGGCAAAGTTGATTCTTTCGGGCATGATCCAATCGATGAGGTCTTTTGGATCGATGTTGTTAACTTCACGCTCGTCGAAGTTTGAGGTGTAGTAGTTTTTCAAAAATACTGCAGTCTGCTTGCGGTCAAGAATCTTGCAAGACATGACATTGTTGGTGTTACCTTCAATGGTGTTTACCACGAAGTTGGTGGTCGAAAGCAGTGGACGAACCGACTTTGAGAAGATGACCAAATACATATGGTCTTTCATTATAGGGAACTCTTTGTCCACGTTCATGGCGTCGTAGGCGTTTATACGAGACTCTACAATCTCAATACGAGGTATTGCCTCTTCTTCCTTGGTAACGCCATTGGCGATATTTCTTAAAATATCGTCCTTTTTGTTCATCTCTTTTTGAATGTAGCTGTCAAGCACCATTGGCCTTGCGAACTTATATATGGCCGCACTCTGCTCAATGGAAAGCGACTTTATGGCGTTGTCGATAGCCGAAATGTAGGCGTCCTGCCTAGAGAGCGAAAGCATATAGAACTCAATGCTCTTAATTTCGATGGCCACGCCGAAGTAGTCTTTATAGTCGATAATACCAATCTTGGTCTGCTCGTCGTAGTTTTGCTCCAAGATTCCAACATATGGCATAAGTGCGTTTACGCTGTTTCGAGTGGCATGCTTTTGTTTTGTGAATTTTTTGATGCCAAACAGGAAGGTAAACAAGCTACCTATTGCGTGATATGTTCGAGTGTCTGGGGCGATGTTTAGAAACATGACCACCGTGATCATAATCAGCGAAGCGGCCAAAATGAGTTTTAGCTTCAGGTCAAAGTCACTCAGCAAAATGAGTGCCAAAAGTATCATGGCCACCAGCAAAATTACGGCGTCACCTATGGTCAGCCCCTTAAAGAACTGGGTTTGCACCTTGGTTTTTCTTGGTATTAGTCTTGCCATTTATATTCTCCTTGATTTTTAGGTATTTTCTGTTATTAGCCGCCTTGGGTCATGCCCCAATTTGGCTCATGTTCTCCCCCACTTGGGGGGGAGAAATTATTTGTTGGTCTTGTCAACTTTCTTTATAAGAGATTCAATGTTTGCCTTGCTGCTACGCTTATCTCTCATCAGTTCATCGACATTCTTCTTTTGCTTCTTAGCCGCTTTGTTGGCCTTTTCGGCAATTGACGAGATACGACTAATCTTGGATTCAATTTGATGTATTTCGTTTCTTGTCTTCTCGCGGTCTTTCTGGGTCTCCTTCTCCATACGCTTTATGAGCTCTTTCATATTCTTTTCAAGAGCGTCACGGTACTGCTTAGCGGCTTCGAGAGCCTTTACCGAAGACTTAGGAGGTCTAATGCCATACTTTCGGCCATCTCCATGGCTTAGAAGGTCGGCAATGTCCTTTCTAAAGGTGTTACGAACGGCGTTGGCCACTCTCTTTTCCTTGATAGGGTCTTTAACTTCGCCCGCTCTCTCGGCGTAGGATGCTTGAAGCTCACGCTTGTCGGTTCTAGCCTTATCCTTGAATGCCTGGTCAACAGCCTTTTGAGTCTGTTTTTCAACATTGCCAATCTGGCTAGCACGATTCTTATCGGTCTGCTTAGCTGTCATCACGCCATACTTAGCGTTGGCCGATTGCTTAGACCATGCAGTGTATCTTGCGTTTGAATCCTGAGCCACAAGGGTCTTTCGGCCGTCTTGCAACTTAGAAAGTAGACCTTCAAGCTCGGCGTGTGCAGGGTCTTTGACGCTTGTGTTCTTGAGCATTATCGAAACTCGGTTGATCTCGCCATCAATTTGGGTTAGATGTCTGTTCTTCAAGCGATCAGCAGCGTTAGTTGTGTAGCTCTTGCCCTCAAGCCTCATAATCTTCTTCTCAAATGCCTTGTCAATTGACTTTAGGTTGGTTAGCTCGGCACGCTTGTCAACAATGCTCTTGGTAAATTGGTCAATCTTGGCATTGAGATCAGCAGCCTTGTTAACATCGCCATCGGCAAATGCCCTTGCAAGTTCATTTTGAAGTCTTGTACGCTGACGAGCAAGTTGTCCAAGCTCGGCTTGTACCGAACCCATGGTGTTAGCGTTCTTGAGTTGATCTTTGACAACAGCCTCAACTTCGGCCTCTCTCTTAAGATCTCTCTTGCTCTTCTTCTCGCCTTCTTCCTCGCCTTCTTTATTTTTCTTCTTGTCTTTATCCTTAGTCTCGTTGTTCTCGTCGGCAGATTGGCTCTTCCTCTTGGCTTCACGCTCTTCCAAAATTTCCTTCTTCTTGTCTGCAATCTTCTGGTCAAGCTGGCTAGCCATATGCTGGTAAGTAGCCGTCTTTTCAATGCCGCCCATCTCTTTGTTATACTTGTCTTTTGCCTTTTCAGTGAGGTCATCCACACTTCTAAGCTGTGTTAGCTCTTTCATCTCAGACTTAGAAATGATGTTTGCAGCCTCTTTGCCGGCAAGATCTTTGATCCTCTGGTCAGTAAAGCTTGCAACAATATGACGCTTGTTGAGTTCGTTGAGCTCTTCGGCCTCTTTTTGACTGAATTGTCTTGACTTATAAGACTCGTATAGTGCTTGGTCTTCCTCTGACAGTCCACCACGACTTGCCTTTCGAGCAAGCGATTTGAATTTCTGGCTTTCGTATTCGGATAGTTTGTTTCTCTCCTTTTCGCGAAGCTCTTCACGACGGTTGTATGCAGCACTGTCAACTTCGGTTGTAAGCTCGCCTTTGAGCCTCTCGTACTCATCTCTTTCAGGTTTGGTGAGCGAGCGATTCTCGGCTTTGGCAGTGTTTTGAATGGCTTCCATACGAGCTTGACGACTATTCATGAAGTTATCACGCATCTGTCTCTCAGAAACAATCTGGTTGTCAGCGTGCTCGGCGTTCCAAGCCTGACGAGCCATCTCAGCACGGTATGCCTCGGTTGCCTGGTTGACTTGATCGGCCGAAGCATCTTCTCCAAGCCCTGCATAGTCAAGCACAGACTTTCTTATGTTCTCGTCTGACAAGTCGACAATCTTGCTGAAGTCGTTCTTTTGCTTTTCGTTGTATTCTCTAATAGCGTTTTCTCTCTCTTCTCCAGCCAGCTCTTCAGGGCTTCTACCCTTAGCCCATCTGGTAAGAAGCGAGTTCCTCTCGTTGTTGAGGCTTACATAATCCTTCTCATTTTGAGTTCGGCGCCTTGTTGGAATAGTGAAGTCATCACCTTCAGGCCCTATAGGTTGTTCTTCATGTTTAATTTCACGACCCGAAGGCTCTTTATGCTCTGGTACAATCTCAACATTTTTATCATTCTTGTTCTCGTCTCCACCTCCACCGCCACCGCCTTGTGTATTGTTGGCTTCTTGAGCAGAATTGGCCGCCTGTTCGGCCTTTGCCGCCTCTTTTGCAGCTTTCTTTGCCTTGTGTGCGTCCGAGGCTTTTTTAATGTCACCATAGAAGGCTGATCCTGGAACAAAGTTTCGCATAGTCGACACCAGATTACCAAATCCTTCTTTTGCAGCCTGGCCCGAAACAACCTTTCCAACAGGATCGACAACCTTTTCCTTAACATTTTTAACTGTATCCAAGCCTTGTGCGTAAACATTGCTGCCGCCAACAAGGTCGGATAGCAGGCCTGGAAGAGTCTTTATTAGGGTGAATGCCACAAGCAGGAACAGCATGTATACAAGCTGGTTCAAGAATGCCACTGGCACAAGCCTTACCCAGTTGCCCTGTGCTAGAGAGGTGTTGATGTCGGCCGCCGTAAATATCTGCGAGGCCGACTTAATGACCGGCATCAAGACGAAGAATACATTAACGCCAATCAGCGTTCCATAGCCGCCCAAGATCTCAGGCACGAGCTTCTTTTTCCAGTTGTCATATCTAGAGCCTTCGTCAAGAGGAATGGCAGCTGCCACACCAGGCATAACAAGGAAATATAATGTTATATTATATATTCTTTGTATAAGTCCCCAAACAGCCTTGCCAAGAACGCTCATTACCAAGATGGTGGCAAATACAAGCACGAGATATTGAATTTCAAGTGGCGAATAGAAGTTGTTAATTCCCATGCCGAAAACCGAATTGAAGTTGTAGTTAACCTTCATGTTTCCGCCGCTGAAGCTTACAAGCAGATATATTCTGGTGCTTCCCGAAGTTCCCGAACCAATATTAACTTTAAAACGAAGAGCGGTTATTGAAAGATGAATATCAAACCTAAGTGTTCCAAGCGTCACATTATCATATAGGAATATAAGATATTGCGAAACTCCAAGAGCATTTCTTGCATCTTCTTTAAAAGCAGGCCCACTAAACTCAGGAACTTTTGAATAGACGTCAGCCGCCAATCCACTTGTAGGGAAGACGTTGAAATTGTAGCCATTTTCAATGGCCTTTAGCTTGTCTGAAGTGGTAGAAACTGCGTCTTTTGTCTGATAATTGAACTGCACAATAGACTCAGTCGAATCTATTCCCCCACCATCGTTTACCATGATGTCGATTGTATAAACTCGGTTGCCCGCATTGTCAACGCCGTAGCGGTTGCTGACCTCGATATCTTCAGGCCTGGTGACAAAACTATATTGACGCAAAGGTGTTACAGTTGTTCTTTCATCAATTTCTTTAGAAGCCGTATTAAGTGCATAAAGTTTCTTGACGCCGTTCTCAGTGTGGCTAAAAGTGAAGGCGTTGTAGAAATTAAATGTTATGGTGTAGTAGTCGGTGGTATATTTTTCATTATTCTCGGCAAATTCATACACATCACCTGTCGAAGTGCTTTTCACTTTAAGGATGTAGTTGAGTGTCGAGTTATATCTAAAATTATAACTTTCTCTTCCGTTTGAAGTTTGATAATAGGTCAGGTCATAAAGTTTGATAAGCACTGGCGTAGTGCCACCATAGCGTTCAACTTTTTCATATTGGCCATTATCTTTAGCTGTTTCGTCATAGCTTACATTTGCTTTGCAAGAGCCAATGACTATATTATAAAAGTCATATGGAGTCAAAGTGACGTGACCAGCCGAGTCACAATCGGCTTTTACAATAACGGTTGCACCATTAAATGTGTACAGGCTCTTATCATTATTGTATAGAGCAAAGTAGGCAGTTTGGCTACCGTCATCATTTTTAACAATTCTTGTCGAATCAAAGTAGTAATTGGAAGAATTAAATGTGGCTGAACCGCTTCCACTAACTGGTGATATTTTTCCACCATTAACCGATATAAGATCACCCGTCAATTCAGCCAGTGCACTAAAAATGGTCGTGTGGTAGTAGGTTGTATATATGTCAAAACTTGACGACGAATCCACATGTGTCACAATAGCCTGATCAGGGTCTAGTAATGATTGGGTATCATCATTTATCTCGGTCCTTACCGAAGGGAAGTTTATATCAGTGTAGACAATTACCCTTGTTGAAGGAATTGAAAAATTGCCACTGGTCTGAGGAGCCGTTTCTGGATGATTCTCATAGTCTGGACGCACAAGGCTGACTCCCTGCCCTTGATAGTTGATGACCCTTGCAATGAGTCCATTTTCACTTTGACGACTCGAATCTGACATGCCTTCTTTTGTAATCCCAGAATATCTGCCATAAATATTTTCGCCAATACGATTTGTGATGTTATTAAACCAATTATTATCGGCATTTGCATACTGGCTATAAACTAGCATTATTTGAACGTCTTCAGAGTTATTTTTAACACCAACAAATGCATAAAGAGGAACTTTTCGTATGGTAGTGCTATTAACAACCAGTTGATTGGTTAATTTTTGACTATTATCGCCAACCATATCTTGGGCGGCATTAAAGTCGCTGTTGTCGATATAGACATCTATATTTTTGTCAGCTTTAAATACGATGTATTTATATCCGTCAGATGAAATATTGTTTATAGTTTTGTTTTGATTTAGCAGTGTCCAATCAATATCTTCCACCCATTTAGAAGTCGTTCCTTCAGTATCGTAATATCTAAAATTTATCGATCTTGGCAAAGACAACTTAAGCTGCTCAATAACATCACTGTTGGCGCTTTCGATGTTGGAAGTGTCAATGGCAGATACATTTTTTAAGTTATGACTATTCGCATCTATACCCGCAAAAAAACTATTAAAGCCAAAGTCAACATCATACATCTTGTCTAGCCATACCTGCTGCTGTGTGTGGTCAAGTTGCAAATATTTTGTATCATTTGCACTCACTTTGGTGCTACCATAGCGGGTTACAAGCTCACTTGGCTTACCAATGCGGTAGTTGTTATACTTGGAGTCCATAAGGCCTCTTGCAACAATAAGGCCTTCATAGTTGCTAGAAAGATAGTCACTTTTGAACTGAACGGTCATGTCGCCGTCGCTGTAGACCTTGCTGTTTACAACAGGTACATACTGGTTGTTGGCCTCATTATAGTAGGCGGCAATAAAGAGTGCCCCATCCTCCTCATCTTCTGCGTTTGGAACAACATTGTAAATTCTAGGTTCAGTGTTTTGGTAGTAGACAAGGAACTGGTCAAGCCTGTTGCCATTAAAGTGGACATAGTCGGTGTTTAGATACATTCCATCGGTGCCGGCATAGTCCCAGTCTATCAATGGGTTTGAAACATTTACAAATGAAACAGGCACCGTTTCGCCAACCATGAAGTCGACAAGGTCGGCCAAAACATAATATTCATCAGGAATTGCCACAAGGCCGTTTGCACCGCCATCGTGGTAGTTGCCCCAAAGTTGGCTGTTGGCATAATACTTAGCCTCAGGGAATTTTCGACCGCTTGTGCCAACATAATCAGCTTCGGTCTTTGCAATGGTCTTATCCCACTCAAGGTCACGAGTTAAAAGTTCGTTGTAGTTCCAAGTGTTGTAGGCCATTTGAATAAGATTGCTCTTCTTTTTAAGTTCCGAAAGATAAGTAGCAAAAATGTAATCTGAATTAGGGTATGGGTTTATGCCCCCACGGAAAAGATTTTTGAATGAATCCCAAAGTCCTTTGAGGGGTGATATTCCGCACTCATTTGCTGTTAGCATTTTCCCACCTAGAGATGAAATGTACTGCATATAAACCCCTTCAGGAATGGTTTCGCTTGAAGAGGTATCAACCTCGTATAGATAATCTGTGCCACTTAAACTAAACCCAAAGCCAACAAAAGGAAGAATCCCATAGTTGGTTGGATTGACAGGCTTTAATGCTGTTGGAATTTTGTAGGTTTTGCCTTGATAGGTGATATTGGTATAGTTTGTTATTCCCTGCCTTACATTTGAGTCGGCATAGAGCCTGTATCGGTTGGCCTGGTAAGACGAAACAGTGAATATCTGCGAGCCCAGGGTTTGCCGGTTATCTAGATTAAAGACATTTACAAGGCTGGCCAAAATGGCGTTGCTGGCCAAAATGCCCATAACCAAGATTATAGGCATTATGATTACAAGGAAAATTGACTTTAATGCATTGCGGAAGATTGAACCCTTATTGTTATTGGCTTTTTCAAGGTCGTTGTTGGTAACGTAGGAGTATTCACTCTTTACGATGGCCACGATGGTGAACACAATCAAGAGAACTGCGAACACACCCACCATTAGCCTAAACACTCTTTGAACTGGGTCACTGTATAGGAATCTAAAAATTACATCGGATTCGCCAAGTGTGTCGACGCTGACATTCCCCTTCAGCCAGTAGTCGATACCAACCAACTTTTGGCAGAAGAATTGCAAGAAGTCCACAATGTTCAAAATGAAACGAATGATTGAATAAACAAGCTGGCCAAGCAACTGACCAAGCATAGACCATGAGTTAGTTTGATAAGCTAACCACCAGTCGAAAATTGTGTAATTGTCAGGAGCGCCAAGATTTGTAGCAATATGTGTCAAAGTTGAACCAATCATTTTGAACCTCGTTGCAAAAGTGCCTTAATTTTAGTATCTTTTGGCCACATAGTTTTATTTATTTTACCCAAGATACGACAAAATGCGTGCACACTCGCACATTTAGATTATTTATATATAAAATATAACACAATGAAATTTTCTTTCAAAGCAATTTTGGCCCATTATGTAAAAAAATGTAAATTTTTTTGCAAAACGTTAAAATGTAAACCCCGCTTGTGTTTTTATTTTATGAAATAAAATAAAGTAGAAAATAAAATAATACGTTTTTTACATTTAACGCATTATTTTCGTAAAAGCAATGCCTTTGCGCCCCGCCTAAAAAAACGCAAAATAAAAAAATTATACTCGCCACTTCGTAACGATTATACTCAGCCTTGCGGCCGAATGATACTCGTGCTACGCACGAATGATACTCGCCATGCTACGCATGACGAATTAGGGTTGCAAATTATTATGTAATCTTTTAGTTGAAAAATCGTTATAGCCTTCTACTCTTAGGCTTCCCCTTGCTAAGGGGAAGCTGCCTCGTCGAAGCTCAAGTTCAATTGTCAGCAACTTTCTACGCAAGTTTCCGCCTGCAATCGCTTGGCTTCTCCTCTCCCCTGCAAGCTCGTAAACTTGCTTGTCGGGGACCCCATATCTTGTCGCGGCTGATGAGGATAACATGAAAAAAACATTCCCTAATTCGAGGCAAATTATAATTTCGCCAACGGCGATGCCCTAATTTTTCATTTTTCATTTTTCATTTGTTCACGATGTAAACTAACAGCCATTTTGACTTATAAAGCAGCAGATAAGGCAAAATTTGTGACAAGAGCAAAGAAAACGGGTGTTCGGTAGACCTGTTTGGTCACCAAATACCCGCTTTCGACGCTATTGTTATAAAGGTTGCCTTAGGTGCGGCGAGTTGGGCCGCATCGCAAGCGATGCGGAACCAAATTCGCCTGCGGCGAAAAGAAAGAGCCTCATCGGCTCTTTCTCTTAAAAATTGGTTCTTATCAGTCAATCTTTTGCATAGCTATTATTTTGATAAACTTGGATCTACTTTATCAAACAAATGCTCTACCCAGCTAGTGCTTAGAACTGCGAAGATGATTGCAAGAATTACGGCTGTTACAACAACACCAATAACAACGTTGATCAGTCTTTGTTTTGCTTTATCCCTTGCTTCGGTGTCCTCAGCTTTTGCAAATTGGATACCTAGGATAATGCCGTAGATAAGACCAAATACAAGCACTACCGAAATAAGAACTGGTAATACTACTTTGATAACACCCCAAAACGCATTATACGATTTATGCAATACGCCTTCAGCACTTTCGTTAGCTAAAAATTGTAGTAATCTCATTCCTTATACCTCCCCTTAAAAATTTGGAAGCCACCAAACGCTTAGGGGCTCTCCTTATGCAATAAATATAGCATATCTAAAAAAACATTGGCAACTAAATTATAGCCTTTTTTTACATTTTTTTAATTTTTTTATGAAGCCATCCACTCTGTCAAAGGTTTACGGATAGCATACAAAATTGCAATGAGTATAAGTATTGCCACAAACCCGATGACGCCGTTGATTAAAACTTTCTGCAATGCCCCCCTCTCCTTAGGGTCTTCAGCTTTAGCAAAACGCACGCCAACAATGATGCCGTAGATAAGGCCAAGCCCCAGCACAACGCCCATTGCGTATGGGCCGATGGTGGATATTGCATCATACAGTGGGCTAACGGCGTTATCAGCTTCGATTGTTGTTGTCGCCAATAAGCTCAATAAATTCATGCCGAAAGTCATAGTAATCACCTCTTAATGCTTTAATGATAACCACTTTTTGCCTTTTTGTAAAGTAAAATGAGAACAAAAGTGGAATTTGTTTGCCTTGCTCGGCAAACAAAATGATACTCGCTTGGTCAATGCCCAAGCGAATTATACTCAGCCTTACGGCTGAATGATACTTGCTCCTTTGGAGCAAATGATACTCGCCATGCTTTGCATGACGAATTAGGGTTGCAATTTATGTGAAATCTTCTTGTTAAGGAATAATTGTAATTTTCTATCTATCCCCCCTATTGGTACGATGTACCACCTTTCCTCGTCGAAGCTTGGTTTCAAGCGACAGTGCCCTTCTATGAAAGCCACCGCCAGCCATCAACCAACCTTCTCCTCTCCCCACCAAGCTACGTTTGTCGGGGACCCTATGTTGTCGCGGGGCACCGTTAAAGAGAGTCAGTACTCAATCTTAGGCTTCCCCTTGCTAAGGGGAAGCTGGCACACTGCTTAAACTTGGCCTGATGAGGATAACATAAAATAAAATTCCCTAATTCGTCATGCAAAGCATGGCGAGTATCATTCGGCCATAGGCCGAGTATAATTCAGCCGTAAGGCTGAGTATAATTCGCTCGCATGGCGAGCGAGTATCATTCCCCCTCCTCTCATTTTCCCCTTCCCAAAAAATTTTCATAAAAACTCTCCATAACATTTGCCTAATAAAAAAATAATGGCTATAATATTTATAAATATTATCATTGTACTAAGTGGAGATGTGCTATGGGCGAAGAAGAAAAGAAAAATAAAAAATCTTGGCTATTTACCATTTTGTTCTGGGGACTGGCAGGTATTGTCTTTGCCTTCTTCCTTGGCTCAAGCGTCTACACCGCAGTCTATGGCGGTGGCTTTTCTCTGCCAGCCGTGATGGACAACATCTTCAACGGCAAAGCCATAGGCTTCAGCTTGATTGTCATCGGCATTATAGTAATCATTTTGGTTCTCTGCTTGCCTTCAAAAAATGGTGCAAAGCCTAAGATGAAGGGTAAAGACAAAATGGAAAACCAACGCTTCTTGCGTGATGACGAGCTCGACAAGATGTTCAAGCACTGCTACTTCGACGAGCTGTCCACCTTCTCTCACACCGGCGTTCCCTTCCGTGCTGTATACAAGCATGGCCGCATCAAAATTCACTTCACCCCCGACTGCCACTGCCTGATCGTCGGAGCTACCGGTACTGGTAAAACTGTATCCTTCATTGAGCCAGCAATTCAAATTCTGTCGGGGCTTAAAAACAAGCCAAGCATGTTTATTACCGACGCCAAAGGCGAGCTTTATTCTCACCACTCGCAGAGGCTAAAAGACCTTGGCTACAACCTGCTTCTTCTCGACCTCACCGAGCCATACAACTCCACCCAGTGGAACCCGCTCGAGCTTATCTACGACAACTGGCAACGTCAGTTGCACCTTGAAGAAGAAATTTTAAAGCACACCAACGACCCCGTTAAAAACTACGACTATCTAAAAGTTGGCGATGTCGACGACTCCGAGTGGTACGAGTTTGACCACAAGGCCTTTGCCTCTTTGAAAGATGCCCTCATCGAAGTTGAGGTGAACAAGTCCAAAATTCGTGACGACTGCTTTGAAAGCCTAAACGATATTGCCTCGGCCATTTGTACCATTGAAAACGAGAAGGAAAAGAGCTGGGAGCAAGGTGCTCGTGACTACTTTTTGGCCGTGCTAATTGCCATGCTAGAAGACAGCGAGAACGACTCGCTTGGCATGACTAAAGAGCGTTTCAACTTCTTCAATGCCTACAAAATTGCCATGAATAAAGACGAGGACTACGAGGTTGTAAAGCAATACTTCAACGGCCGCAGTCCACTTTCAAAAACCCGTCAGCTGGCCGCAAACATAACCCAAACCAACGCAAAGACCACTCGAGACGGCTATATGTCCACCTTAAACACCAAGCTTTCGATGTTCTCGGACAATGGCATCTCCTTCCTTACCGCTAAAAACGACATTGACTTTTACAATTTTGACGAGAGGCCAACCGCCTTCTTCATCAAGATTCCTGATGAAAGACAGACCCGTTACACCCTGGCTTCGGTCTGCATTTCGCAAGCATACAAGCAGTTCGTTGCCAAAGCCCGTGCAAATGAGCACACCAACTCAGACAAGATGGCTCACCTAAAACGCCCTATCTTCTATATCATGGATGAGTTTGCCAACCTGCCAAAGGTAAACGAGCTTGAAAAGATCATAACCGTCGCACGTTCACGTTGGATCTATCTAAACATGGCCATCCAGTCATATTCGCAGCTCCAAAACGTCTATGGCAAAGAGGTTTCAGACATCGTGCGTGGTAACTGTAAGGCCACACTCTATCTTGGAACTCCTGACCTACTTACAAGAAAAGAATTCAGTGAAGAGCTTGGTCAATACACCATTGAAGTCACCACCACTGGTACTTCAAAGCAGAACAAGACCAAAGACTCCCCTGCCTCGTCCAGCAACACGTCTAACACCAATTTCCAGACCATCCCACTTATGTATCCTTCCGACCTAGACAAGATTCCTCTTGGCGATGTCATTGTAAAGATGTTCCAGTTCTACCCTGTAAAGTCAGTTATCACCCCATACTTCAAGTGCACCGACGTGTACCGCATTGGCCGCTATGATATGCCATTCCAGCCCGGCCGCAGGCTAAACGAGCAAGAAGTCTTCTACGACATCAAGCGTCGTAACCAAATTGTGCTTAGCAGCTATGATGAGTAAAAAAGTCCCGCAAGGGACTTTTTTTAATGATACTCGCTCGCTATTGCGAGCGAATTATACTCAGCCTTACGGCTGAATGATACTCGACCCGATGGGTCGAATGATACTCGTGCTACGCACGAATTTGGGTTGCAATTTATATGTAGATTATACTCGTCACTTTGTGACGAATTATACTCACTTGCGCTGCAAGTGAATTATACTTGCTCCTTTGGAGCAAATGATACTCGCCATGCTATGCATGACGAATTAAGGAATTTTCATATTGTAATCTTTCAGTAAAAAAATATCTTTACGTTCCCGTCCTTCCCCCCTATTGGTACGATGTACCACCTTTTCGTCGAAGCTTGGTTTCAAGCGACAGTGCCTTTCAATGAAAGCCACCGCCAGCCATCAACCAATCTTCTCCTCTCACCACCAAGCTCGTAAACTCGCTCGTCGGTGACCCTAAATAATCGCGGGGGCACCATCCGTTATATTACATAGTCATGTTAAATTCTAATTTCAGTGTGTTCATAATTTAATTAAAAACGGCCGCTTTTATGATGTTAACTTTCAATTATTTTGTATATTTAAGTTTGCATTATCTCTCTCTAACGGTGCCCCCGCATGCGGGGGAAAGGTGGTGGAGTACACACCAATAGGGGGGATAGATAGAAAGTTACAATTATTTTTCAACCAAAAGATTACATATAAATTGCAACCCTCATTTTTCATTCTTCATTTTTCATTTTTCATTCTTCATTTTTTAACGATGTTAACCAACAACAATAATGTGCTTGTAAAGTAGCAGATAGTGCGAAATTTAGAAATAAAACCCCCGAAATAGGTTCCGCGTAACACTACTGCTGTACGCGCGGTTCTACTTTGGGGTTTTTATTCTAAATTTCACGCTAGGTGCGGCGAACCTTGGGGGCCCCAACAAGCGTAAGCTTGGTGGGGAGAGGAGAAGCCAAGCGATTGCAGGCGGCAAGTTCCGTAAGAAACTTGCAGACAATTGAGCTTGAGCTTCGACGAGGTAGAGAGGCGGAACTAACAATTCGTTTGCAAGGCAAACGAGTATAATTTTATCTTGCATAACTTATTACTTCTATAACATACTATAAATAGTCTTATTTTGTTTGCACCTTTTGATTGGTTGTGTTAAAATAGAGTTATGAAAAAAGTTATAAGCCTACTTGCCGCTTTTGTTTGCAGCCTATGCCTTGCCATAGGGCTTAATTTTCTGCCGACAACAAAATTGGCCGCAAACAGCGAGTCTAGCTTATACTTCCCTTCTCAAATTCTTTCATACGTCCGCATTGCCGATGGTGGCCGTGCTCTCACCCAAGCCGACTTTGAGCCCGGCAAGACCTCGCTAAACGACGGCGTATTTTTACGCTACTCCACCAACGACCTTGTAATTTCTAAAATAGACAATAGCAACCCTGATGTCGGCCTTGACGTTTCAGTCAATGGCCAGCCAATTGAGCTTCAGCACACAAGCGACCCTCTGACCGGCGACTTTTACTACTATCTCGTAAACAACCAAGGCAACCAAAGCTACATCCGTGTGGACATTTTGGCCACCTATAACGGAGCTCAAAACTCGCTCTGCTTCTACCTCATCGCCACTGCAAGGCCAGCAGACGTGCTTGAATATGTAAACATCACCCAAGAAGACTACACCTTCGCAGGCTCCGACTTCGTAATTGGCGAAGTCGAGGGCATAAACCAAATAACCCTCTACACAAACAAGACCATAACCATTTCCAAAAAGGACCTTGTTCAGCCCGAAGTTGAAGAAGGCCAACCAGTCGAGCCACTTCCAACTGTCGACCTTCAAGTAAATTTCAACAGCACAGATATAAATAGCGGCAATTCGCACTATCGTGAGGTTGACGGCAAGCCATGCTACTTTGTAAACCTTGACGAAATAAACGAAGCAAAGCCATACACCCGAATATATCTTCGCGTGACCGTGAATAGCGTACAACAGGAACTAGTATTCTACCTTGTTCAAACCAAGCTTAAACTTGCCAGCGGGCTCATCTCCTGGGCCGAAAACAACAATCCGAACGACCCAATCTCTGCCCCAAATGCAAGCGGTGTGTATTCCCCACTCAACATAACAGTTCCAAGCGGCACGCCATCCAACCCAATTTTCATAAAGTTCACCCACTGGGGCGAAACCTTTATAATCTTCAACATCGGCAATGGCAAATACTATAACGCCAGCGACTTCACTTCCCCTCAACAGATACGTGCCATCAACGACCAGACAAAGAGCCTCGACTTTACGCAGATGGTCTTCTATATCTCGGGCGTCTACGAGGTCGAAGTCTACGACTACACAATAAATTCCAACTACGAGAGCAACAACCACCAGACCTATAACTTCACCGTGCTAGACACCACCAATGCCGACACCATGATATACATTGATGCCTTCCTTGAAAGCACTGGCGAAACTGTCATGAACTACCAGTACGTCAACGAAAACACCGTGGTAGCCTTTAGAAATGTTGCTGACTTCCGTGAACAAATTCGCAATATTCAAATAACCCGAATTTACCGTACTTCCATGAGTGACAACCGCGAGGAAACCCGCGTAATTGGCGGCAATGACCTAGCAAACACCAACGACCAGTTGCTGTTCACCGACTATGGAACATACATAATTTCCATGGATATCTACAATGTAAACGAGGTCGTGCACAAAGAATTTACTTTCGACCTTATCAACGACATCAAGATGAACTTCACCTTTGCTGGAACATACTACTCGGTTGGCGACGATGAAGAGGCCAATGTAACAAAGACCATTGAGCTGCAAAACGTGGTTGAAACCACCTACGGCGAGCCTGACGACCGATACAATATAAGCATTTCAAGCATAACCAAGTTTGACTTCCATATCCTACTCGCCCGCTCTGCTGCCAGCATTGACGGCATTGGCAACCGAGCAAGGACATCGGGCAACGTCAACCTTTCGGTTCACGGCGTTGGCAACCTGTCAGTTTCCATTTCGCAAGACGGCAAAAGCTATAGCCGCACCTACTCTAACGGCGAAAACCTACCAACCTTCTCCGATCCGGGTAAATACTACATCAAACTTACCGACGAAATGGGAAACACAGTGACCAAAAGCTTTACAATTACCATAAAAATGAACACCGCAGCCATAATCCTAATCGTGCTTGGCGTGGTTATGGTAGCCTTCACCATTGTGTTCATAATCATCTCTCGAACAAGAGTTAAGGTTAGATAAAATTAGCAAAGCAAAAAACGCACCAATTGGTGCGTTTTTCTTCTTCCCTGCTTTCTATTATGACTTCCCGTCCCAATCGTCAGGCATGCGCCAGTTGCCATGTTGTTTGTGCCATAATCTTTTGAGGCGGAGATGTTCTTCTAATTCTTCTTTAGTATATTTTTTTGCGTTAAGGTCGATTTTGCCGTATTTAACCATTTCATCCATTTCCCACTCTTCCAGCCTCCACCTAATGTCAAGGTCAGGGCGGCTCAATGTTTTATAGTCAGGGCGATACTCCTCTAGCTTTTTTAAAAGATATGGCTCTAGATATGACCACCAATGTTCTTCTTTTTTCTTCTTCATGAATTTTCTCCTCAAAAAAATGGGCGTTTGCCCATTTTTTTTACTTTGTTTCAGTTGTCTTTTTAGCTCGTGTTGTCTTTGGCCTTTCTTCAGTGGTTGCCTTAGTAGTTTTGGTCGCTGCTTTGGTAGTTTTGGTTGCTGTTTTAGTAGTTTTGGTTGCAGGCTTTTTTGCAGGCTTTTCTTCAGCTTCTGGCTTAATCTCTTCTGTGGCTACTTCCTTTTTAGGCTCAGCAGCTTTTGCTGGCTTTTTAGCTTTGGTTGCAACAGCAATATACTTAGACGAAACATCGGCCTTCTTTCTATCAGCTTTATTCTTATGGATAACCCCTCTTGTTACGCTTTCATCTATAAGAGAAACGGTTACAGGATAAAGCTTTTTAACTAGCTCGGCATCACCCTTGCTGACAGCGGCATTATATTTTTTAAGAGCGGTGGCAAGTTCGGTTTTGTATGACCTGTTCACAGCCCTGTTCTTTTCGCTTACTTCGACTCTTTTCTTTGCTGATTTAATATTTGGCATGATTTCTCTCCTTAGAATTTCTAACGCTTGTCATTTTAGCATAGAAGATTTCAATAAGCAAGCAAAAATTAAAATTTGTTTAAACTTTTATTTTCATAACCATTTTTTGGTACATCTTTTTGACTTTTGGCTCCCCACTGCTAACGATCACCTTAATTTTAAGCTTTTTACAAGGCTTTTGGCCGTTTTTATTTAGTAGCCTCTCGACTTGTTTTGCCACACCCTGGTTGCCGTCGTAGCAGGTTGTTTTTAGTTCGCTTTCCAGCCTGTCTTTAATAAAGCAATAGTGAGTGCAACCAAGCACAATGGCGTCGATATCAGGATACTTTTTTATTTCCTTACATATTTTTTCAATATACGGCCATATTTCTTCCTCTTCGTTCTTTTCAATGCTTTCGGCCAGCCCACTTAGAGGCAGCACTTCAACCTTTCCGCCCGACCTTTTTATAAGTTCAGCCACCCGACTTTGCCTGGCCGTTGCACGTGTGCAAAGCAGCAAAATATGCTGGCTGAAGCTATTTTTCATAGCTAAAGAAATGGCCGGCTCAGTGCCGACAAAATCGATATCATACAGCGGGCGAATTTTGTTTATGCAGGCAGTTGTGATGGTGTTACAAGCAAATACCACCATCTCAGCTTTGTACCGCTTTAAAAGCCAATTTAGCCGCTCTTTTACCAGCTTTTCAATCTCTTGCGGGCTCTTGTCGCCGTAGGGGCAGTTGGCGTTGTCGGCAAAGTATACAAACCTTCCCCCCTTAAGTCTTTTAATGGTCTCCCTTAGTGTTGACAGTCCCCCCATCCCGCTGTCGTAAAAAAGTATGGTGCTCATAATAGATTATATGATGATTAGTTCCGCATGGCTTGCGATGCGGAACTAAATTATACTCGTCACTTCGTGACGAATTATACTCACTTGCCCTGCAAGTGAATGATACTTGCTCCTTTGGAGCAAATTATACTCGCACACCTTGTGTACGAATTAGAGCGTCGCCCTGCGGGCGAAATCTACATATAAAAACATTCCCTAATTCGTTTGGCAACGCCAAACGAGTATCATTCGGCCATAGGCCGAGTATAATTCAGTCGTAAGGCTGAGTATAATTCGTTTGCAAGGCAAACGAGTATAACTGAAAAAGAATAAACCTATCCGGTCTATAACCAAAATAGGCCGAAATTTGCTGCTATGGCAAGGCTCGGACGGTGAGGTCAAGGCAGGAGTTTATTTACATAAATGACTGTCTTGCCTCGCCGGCCAGAAACGCAGCCAGAGCAGTAAAGTTCGGCCTATTTTTTATCAGTGTCGTCTTTAATTTTTTTATCAATAATATCTGTCAGCTGCTCGTCATCATCACCGAGATTCTTGGTGATCTCTAGCACAATCTTTCCCACTCCGTTTTGTGCTGACTCACGGCTCTTTTTCTGCAGGTTGGCATAGATAAGGTAGTATATAAACAAGAACACTACCAAGAGCACTGCCGTTATAAACACGGCAAGCTTTTCATTTGTCCAGTGCTTATACCATGCCGCTGAGCCGTTATCTTCTTGCATTTTGGCTACAAATTGGTCGTCGCTAATCACGGTCATAATGGCATCTTCAACATTTGCGAGGTTTTGATAAAACTCAGGATGCGTTTCAATTATCTTAGAATAATCGTCGGCCATAGAATAGGTTATTTGGTCGCTCGTCTCATACTCTTTAAGCCCCACGGTAAGCGTGCTTTCGTAGTTGCCCGAGAAAAGATACAGCACGTTTATATTTCGGCTCATAAATATGGCGTGGTCACTTTCAAGGCCGATGTGGGTATAGTTAAGTCCATTCGGGCTGGTGGCTTCAATGTCCATAACCTTGAGGTTTCTTAGCTTTTTTATGTTACTTTCCTTCAAAAGTCCTTCAAAATATTTTTGCTGGCTGGTTTCATACTCGTTGACATACATATAGTTGTAATCACCAAGGGCAACACGGTCTAGGTTTATCAAAAGCAAAGTGTTTTCAGCATCTTTTTCATCCATCGTGCGGCTAAAATATCTAGAACCGGCATAATCATTGGTCCCCGCTCCAAAGAAGGCAATTTCCACATTAAATGGCAATTCGGTCATGGCGTCCAGCCTTTTGGCAAGGCTAAGCAGCAGTGCCACTGCCCCAGCGTTGTCATTTATGGCATCGGGATAAACCTGCTGAGTTTCGGTGTAAACAAAACTGCTGTCATAGTGAGCGGCAATCACGACCTTTTTGTCGGTCTTTACTGCGGCCTTTTTTATGAATAAAACATTTTGCGAAACGTGCGGGTTAGAGTCAATTTGGCTAACGAAGTTGAAAGACTGCATTCCGTTTTGCGTGGTGATGTTGTTTACGGCGGCAAAGCTTGTTAGAGTGCTTAAATATTCGCGGATATACTCAGCACTTTTTCTCTCGGCATCGGTTCCAGGGAAACGCCCGTTGCGGGTTTTTGGAGTCAGGCTTTCATACTCAATAAATTCTTCCAAAACCTCTTGAATCTGTGTGGTTTGAGGGCTCTCTTCAGCCGACGCATAAAAGCCACTCCCCAGCCCCACTGGGAAGATGAGTAGGCTAAATATAATGCTTAAAAATACTGCTATCTTCTTCATAACACTGCCACCATAAGCATAATCATTTTATAAATTTCATAGGCAACAACAGGGACTGCCAGGGTCTTAAACACAAACTGCCCGACAAGTGGCTCAACATAGTTGCGTTTAAGGTCAAAGAACATTCCAATTATGAAAGCAAAGTTGAACACAAGCTCAAAAATGCAAAGGTAAGTGCCAAAATATGGGAAGGCGAACCTCAGGTTATACAAAAACCCAAGTGCCAAGTTTCTAATAACGTACCATAGGCGGAATTTGTCTTTTAGCACCTGCTTTGGAATCATAAAGGAATATATCGAAAACCCGATCACAAATCGATACAAAAAGAAGACAAGCTCAAACACCAAATAGTCCACAAGGCCCTTAATTAGCACATTTATGAACATGATATTGGAAATATCAACGCTGGTAAAGAGTATGTGCACTCCATTCGAGCTCGAAAGTGTGGTATACAAGTTCAGCCACACAAAAGACAAGAAGACAAGCAAAGGCAAAATGCGAGAAAAAATACTTTTTCTCTCGGTCATCAATCCTCGCACGGGTATTTTTACAGTATTCTCCATTCTAACCTCTAATCTTTAGTATATTTAAAGTGGCGGTTTTTATAGCAACTTCTTCTTTAATTTTGCCCATTTTTATGTTCCGGTCGGTCTCATACAAAAGGTCAACGATGGCCTTAAGCTTCTTTGGGGTGTAGTAGTTAACCTGGCCACGGGTCATCTTTATTGCATATGGAGCCACATTCAAAAGCTCTGCAAGCTCCTCATCGCTCTTTGCACGATTTATAGCCACATAGAGGGCTCGGCGGTAACTGTTATATAGCGGGGTCAAGAGTCCAAACCCACTCTTGCCATTAGACAGGGTGTATACAAGGTCCAAGGCCTTGTCCTTTTGCCCACGAGCTATGAACTCGCTTAGCTGAAAGACCTGGTACTCCTTCCCCTCAACCACAAGCTCCTTAACGTCAGTTTCTTCAATGTTTCGCCCGCTGCAATAGCTCATAAGCTTTTCCAGCTCGCCGTTAATGCGAGTCATGTCGTTATTGCAAAAGAGGATAAGCTTGTCGAGGGCGCCTGGGGTTATCTCCATGCCGCTTTTTCTCACCTTTGCAAAGAGCACGCCTTTTAGTTCCTCAGGCTTTAGCTTATCGCATTCAACCGTGGTGGCATAGCTCATAAAGGGCTTTAAAGCCTCAGTTCCGTCGAGGTTAAAAAACACCACAACGCACTCTTTCATGGGGTTTTTTAAATAGGCCAAAAGTTCAGCCTCACCCTTGGACTTTTTCAAAGAAAAGTCGTGCACTTCAACCAGCCTGTAGCTGTCCACAAAGGGAAAGACATTGGCCGCAAGGGCCACATCCTCGGCTGTCGAGTCGCTGCCAAGCACCACCTCGTTCATCTGCGGAAGAGTAATGTTGAGTGCCGATTTTATTTGGCCCAAAGCAGCATAACACAAATATCTATCGTTGCCACTTATGATGTAGCAAGGCTGGATATTATTCAAGCTCTTCTTAAGTTCAAGATATTTCATGTTAGCCCTCTTTTTTAATTTTATCAAAACTTGGCCAATATGTAAAGCCTTTTAAACAAAACTTAGTCCAAAGCAAAGTGCACTGGCGGCAAATATGCAGCTGGCCACTATGAGCCTGGTTTTGCGCGAAAGAAAGACATAGTCGCTCATCACAATCAGTCCCACAATAAAGGCCACGCTAAACACCGAAAGCAGCACCGCATTTGCCCCGGCAAGATTTATCGCACCTGTGAGCGAACTTATGCCGGTCACCACCCTCATCAGCCACTCAAAAGGCTTTATCATGATCCCAATAAATGGTAGCGCGAGGCTTAGAAAGGCAAACACAAACAGCCACATAAATGCCAGGCTGACGATAGGGATTACAAGCACATTTGTAACCACGGCAAACAGCGAAATTTTTGTAAAACTTTTGGCAATGATTGGCATTGTTCCAAGGGTGGCCGCCGTGCTTATGGCAAGGGCCTGCGAAAGCTTTCTTCCAAGAATTTTACTAAATACTGCCTGCAGTGGCCTTGCAAGAATTATTATGGCAGCCACGGCCGAAAAACTTAGCTGAAAGCCAACGTTATATATGTCCAGCGGGTTGACAGCAAGAATAATTAGTCCAGCAAAGGCCAGCGAGCTGAGCCCGTCATATTCTTTTAACCGCATCTTGGAATACAGCAAAACCACCGTCATTATCAACGCTCTTGTGGTGGACACAGGGAAACCACATATAAATGCGTAAAGAAACACAACAAAGCTTATCACGAAAAACTTTACCTTATTCCCCGCTCTAAATAATCCAAGTAGCATGGTCAATAGCCCAACAATGAACCCAACGTGAAGGCCGCTTACAGCCAAGATATGCGAAATGCCGCTGGCTGAATAGTTGTCTGAAATGGTGTCGGGAATGCCAACTTTGTCGCTAAAGAGCATGGCATAGGCCACTTCGCTATATGATGGCGACAGGTTCTTGTCAAGCACCGACTTTACCCGAGTTTTGAGCTTTTCAAAAATGTTGGCATCTACCACATTATTTGAATAAATATCCATTTCATAACCAAAGCCAAGGAGAGTTATCCCCTTGTTGTGCGACCAAAATTGCGGCTTACCGTCTTTGTCAAACAGGTCGGCGTTGATAATCTCGGCCACAAAAGTCACCCTCTCTCCGAGAGCAAAGTTCAGGCAGTGCCCGTCATCCAGCTCCATATAAAGTCTGAGGTTGCCGCTCTTTTTATTTTCGCCAAGCTTAACGTCGTCAAGGGTTATGACCACCCAATCCTTTTCGCTGATGTATGGTCGCTCGCAGACTCTACCCGTGGCAATGTAGTCGCCATCAACTTTTTCACGGCTATTGTCAATTAAGATATTGGTCATGCACAAAAGCCCGCCAACAGCAAAGGCAATAATTATACTAAGAATTTTAAAAAGCCGCTTCTCTTTGCACTTAACCGCCTTGACAATAACCGTTACGACAAGGCAAGCCAGCATAAGACAAGACAAAACTATATAAAATGCCCCGCGGCTAAACCAGCCCACCACAAAAATTATTCCTGCAATGAGAAATAGCAAAATTGATACCAGTGGTCTGTAGTTATAGCGTTTCACTCCATAATTATAGCAAAACAAACAGGTTTCGACAATAATTTACATAAATAAAATATTGATAGAAGGCACTAAAAAAGGCCAAAGTTTTATAAATATGGGCAAAAACTATTGCCAAAATAAATTTTATATGTTATACTCCCCTTGTTTGTGAGCCATCATAGTCTAGCGGCTAGGACACCAGCCTCTCACGCTGGGGACCGGAGTTCGATTCTCCGTGGTGGTACCAAAAGAGCACCCGAAAGGGTGCTCTTTTAATGTTTATTTTCTTCCAACAAACCATTTTCGTGGATCGTCGTTGTCTTCATCGGCGACGCCGGTCAATTCTTCTTTTATGGCCAAAAGGTCTAAAAAGCGTTTGGCAAATTTGTCGGCTGCGGCCTTTATTTTCTGTTGCCAAACGGGGTCGTTTTCGTCGTAGCCCTTGCTATTACAAATAGCTCCACAATCGGCAGCGTATTTTTCTTTGGCTTTTTCAATGGCCTCGTCGATGGCCTTTACCTTTTTATCGTTTTTGTCCATATTTTCTCCTAATTTTTGAAGGTTGTATTGACAATATCGGTTATCTCGACCAGTCTTCTTTCAATCTCCTTGTCCTTGCCCTTACCCGACTTTATGGCCAGTAAAAATGGCTTTACATACTTGACGTCGCCATTATTTATGGCCATTATAAATGTCGATATAACTTCGAGCAGTTCGCTCTTTGTAAGCTGGCTTTTCTTAAGCTTTTTTAGACCTTGGACATAGGATTTGAGGTCTTTTGCCAAAAAGGCCAACCTGTCGAGCACCTCGCTGCTAACGCTTGCAGTCTTCTTTACCTCCACAGCCTTTTTAGGCTTTGGCGTTTCCTTTCCAATAAGTATGGCCAAAATGGTGTTTTTGAAACCCAAAATGATGTGTTCACAAAACTGGTTATATGGGCTCTTGTTGTCGTCGGTGCGTGAATAGTATTTGGACAAAAGTTCGCTAGTGCTAATTTTTTGGTTGTCGATACTAGTTAGTAGCGAGAACACAAAGGCTACAAACTTGTGCCCTTCCTCAGGCGGAGTCAAAACCCCCACCTTGGCGGTGGCAAGCTTCCACTCACGGTCAAACGAGAAGTTGATCATGCACTGCTTAACTTCGTCAAAAACCAGCTTGCAATCGGCAACAGCCTTCAAAACATCGCTGATGCGTTTATCTATCATTATAAATTTCGAGGCAATCATCTTGTCACAAGCGTCGCAAAATGGTTTAACCTCGGCCAAAATTTTCTCTTCGGTCATAAATTTTCTACCTTTTTATGCACATATTCTACCATATTCGCCGCCGTTTAACAAATGTTTACAAAAATATTTTGCCATTAAGATGTATAAAAAGCAAAAAAATGACATTAAAACCTTTATTTTTTTATTTTTTATGTTATAATGCAGTCAAAGGAAGGACTCATGGATATATCAAACAACACAACTGTAAGCAAACTTGTCTTGCTCTATGTTTTTGACAACATGGAAATGCCACTGACCGAAAACACCATCACTGACATTTGTTGTAACCGCAATTCATGGGTCAGCTATCTAACCTGCAAAGAGGTGCTTGCCGATCTTCTTGAAAATGGTTTCATTGTTGAAAGCACCAACAACTCGGGTCAGCACTACTTCACCATCACTAACGACGGGCGGGACTGCGTTGGATACTTCTTCACCCGCATACCAAACAGCATACGAGACGAGATCTTAAAGTTCGTTAAAGAAAACCGCCAAGCCTTTAGGCGTAAACAAGAGTACTTTAGCGACTACTACAAAAATGCCGACGGCAGCTACACCGTGCTAATGCGAATTATCGAGCCTCTTGGCACCAAAATGGAACTCAAGCTCAATGTGGCCAACCGTGCCATTGCCAAGGTCATCTACAACAAGTGGGAAGAAAAGGCCAGCCATGTGTATGGAGCTCTCTACGACATTTTAATTGATCAATAAAAGCCATAAAAATAGCACCCTTTCGGGTGCTTGTTTTTTTGTTTTATTATTCCAAAACTCCAATGAATTCGGCTTCTTTGGCATCTTTACTTTCTTCTACGTCGAGGCTTACTCTATATAGATAGGTTGAATTCGAACTTGAATTGGTGCTAAAGCCATATACATAGCCGTTCATAATTTCGGCAGCCATGAGGCCACTTGGAGAGTTTATAGCCTTCTTTGAAAGAAGAATTGGTTCGTTCTCTTCGCCCTCGGCAATATTTTTGTATTTTATCTTATACAAAGTGTTTGAAACCGAATATACAAGATAGTCTCCCTCAACACCAACAAAGCTTAGGCTTGTTCCGTCGTCAAACTCATAAATGGTCTCGGTGGCAAACTCGCCATCTACCCATTTGTATGTAGCAAGGTATGGCCCATTATATACCATGGCGTGAATGTTGCCATTTTCTTCAAAGAAGACAATGTTTTCATAGTTGCTATGGCAAACCACATTGGCTTCAGAGTATGTAAGTTTTTCGGTGGTCGAAGTGATGACCTGCGAATAAACATAGCTATTTACCGAGAAGATGAGATGGTCTTCTTTTATGGTCACAAGAGATATAGTGTTTCCCTTCTTGTCTTCATCAAGAGCAAGCTCTTTTTCTTCTTTTCCGTCAGCCTTTATCCTATACACACGGTTACCACGAAGAATCTCTCCCTCGGTGTCATAGCTTAGTGTGTAGTAGATAAAAGTGTCGGTCTCGCCGCCGTTTACGCTCTCGCCGAAGTTCTCTGAAAGCAGGCAAGAAGTTACGTCTTCCTTGACAAAGTTGGTGCTGACCTTGTCCCCTATCTTAAGGCTCTTTACAGTGGCATTGGTCTTTTCGTAAACCACAAGGTTTAGTGTTTCGCCAAGCTTGTAGTAAGTAAAGCTTATGGTGTCGTCGCTCTGCTCGGTGGTGTATAGGGTCTGCTCGTTCTTGGTCTTTAGGTCATAGCGTTTAAACACTGTTTTGCCAACCAGCATCTTGCCGTCACGGTTACGTGAGGTGCAAGGGGTTGAATAGTAAAGGTAGTCGCCAAAAATGAAGATTGAGCCATCGTCAAAACCGGTGAGGCTTTGAACCACCTTTTCAATCTTTAAAAACTCTTTAGGCTCTTCATTTTCCTCATCATCGGTTGCAGTGGCCTCAGGCTGAGATTTATATGCAATCTCGCCGTTATCTTCGGTCTGGACGCGATAGATGGCTGCAATGTTGGACTTTTGAGTGTTGTTGGCCTCGTCGTTAGTTCTTGTTCCGTTGATAAAATAGATCCAGTTTTGATGCCTTAGAACTATGCCGCCATTGCTTTCAACTGCAGTGGTAATATTGGTGGTTGGGCTGAATTTTTTCTTTCCACAGCCGGCAAAGCCCACGCAAGAAACAAGGCATACAAGGATTATTACAAATGTTTTTAGAAATTTTTTCATATCTTGCCCCATGCAATAATTAATTACTAAGTAAATATACAATTGCCCGCCATATTTTGTCAACACATTTGCAAAAATTTTTGTTTAAGCCCACTAAAACAAACTTGGGCTAAATTTCCACCACATCTCCATCACTGGCACGACGAAAGGTTAAAAAGTATCCTGGCCCCTCACCCTTTTTGTCGTAAAAATACTGATAACTGGCTTGGTTTTTTAGCTTGTCCATCCCCCTATCACAGTAGCCAATGCCAACAGCATAGGCCTTGCCCTTTTGATAGACCACCCCCAAATAGGCCTGTTCAGCTTCGCTGGCAATGCAAAACTTGGAATATGGAATTATATTTTCCAGCACTCCTGCCCGCTTTGAGGACATAAAAAGGCTGGTGAGCTGCCGCTTGGTTTGATCAAAGAAAAATGTGGACTGATGGCCAAACATCTTGACAATTATCTCATCGGTGGCAAGATTTTTGTCGGGGCTCAAAAGCTCTTTGTCCCTCTTTCTTATCTCATCATATTTAGCCCTGAAAGTGGCCACAATTTTTTCTCTATCCTTAACCTCTCCACGAGAGCCAACATAACTTTTCTCGCCCGAAACAAATTGCACAAAATAGGTCTTGTCAAATTCAAAACCGCTCTTAAGCAAGAACTCATCATGCGGGCCAGTAATTCTTATAAGGGCGTTTTTGCCAGCTGAATGAATAAACAGCACCCCTTTTGTAAATTGACTTTGAAACAGCCTGACTCTAAGCTGGTCAGCACGCTTTTCTATGCTGACATACATCTTAGGCAAGGGACTGCTGTCGTATAGCGAAACACAAAATTTATCATATTCCATGCCACAATTTTAGCAAATAAAAAGACCTTTTGAAGGTCTTAAAATTGTAAAAAATTGGCAAATTTTAAACTTTTATAACATTTTTGCAATTTTTTGATAAATTTTCATAAGCCTGCCAACGTCAAGAGCGTCAGCTCTAATAGACGTGTCTAAGTTCTTTTCATTAAGAATTTTTTCTAAAAGTGTTTTATCTAGTTTATAGCACTTAGAAAGGTTATTTACAAGAGTCTTTCGCTTCATGGAAAAGCAGCTTATAAGAAACTTGTTTAGCCCGCTATCGTAGGTGCTATCATTTGGGGTAATCTTCACCACGCAAGAATCCACATTTGGCACAGGAGTGAACATCTTTCGGCTGACCTGCCTTGTAATTTTTGCCAGGCCATTGGCTGCAATGAAGGCTGAAAAATAGCCATAGCTAGAAGACCCCGGCTTTGCAGTTATTCTTTCTCCCACCTCTTTTTGCACCATTATAACAATCTGCTTTGGCCTTACTCTCAACCCTAGCAGCTTTGATAAAATGGGAGTGGTGATATAGTATGGCAAGTTGGCCACAACTTTGTAGTTTTCCCCCGCATTTTTTAAAATTAATTCGTCATTTAATTTTAAAAAATCCTCATAAAATATTTCCACATTACTGCCCGAAAACTTTTGGTCAAGCATATCTTTAAGGTCGGTGTCAATTTCATAGGCCACAACTTTTTTGGCTGCCAAAGAAAGCTGCTCGGTTAGTGCTCCCGCCCCCGGGCCAATTTCTATGACAGTGTCCTCACTCCCAACCTCGCCGTCACGAACAATGCTAGCTAAAAGGTTCTTGTCGGTTAAGAAGTTTTGACCAAATTTCTTTTTGAATTTAAAATCCATTTCTACCTCATCTTTTTATAAACTCTATAGGTGTTGGCCGTAGCGTTAGCAATGAGTTTCTCTACGTCAATTTGCATTTCATCGGCTATCTTTTGTGCGGTGTGGATTATATGCGAAGGCTCATTGGTCTGCCCACGAAGCGGCATTGGCGAAAGATATGGGCTGTCGGTCTCAAGTAAAATTTTGTCTAGAGGGATGTCTTTAAGATAGCTGCGATCGCTCTTTTTGTAGGTAATGTTGCCCGAAAATGAGATATAAAAGCCAAGGTCCATAAATTTTTTGGCGTACTCACCGTTTTCCGAAAAGCAGTGCATGATGCTTGGAAAGACGATGTCCTTTTGGTGCTTTTTTAAAATTTCGTAGGTGTCGCTCACTGCCCCGCGGGTGTGGATGCAAATTGGCAAATTATGCCTTTTGGCAATCATTATCTGCTCTTCAAAAACTCGTTTTTGCGCCTCTTTGTCCTTGTCGCCATTGTGGTAGTCAAGGCCAATTTCACCAATGGCCACCACCTTGTCCTCTCCGGCCAGCCTGTCAATCTCTTTTAGGTCAGCCTCGGTTGTGCTGGCGGCGTATTCAGGGTAGATTCCAACCGTGGCATACACTTTGTCATAGCGGTTTGCAAGCTCTATTCCCTCCCTGCTGTTTTGCACGGTGGTGCCGATATTGACAATCCTTTCAAGGCCGTCGTTCTCCATATTATCTACAATTCTTTTAACGTCGTCACCATAGTATAAGAGATGTGCGTGCGAATCTATAATCATTTTGTCGTCTCCTCATATAACAAAGTTTGCTTTCATAATTTTTACTATGAATAAGGTATGGCTATTTTTGCTCACTGCCAGTATTGCTGTGCTTTTGTTTATTGATCCGGCCGGGGTTTTGACCGGCCTTACTGCGGCTGCCAACAAAGCCGTAAAACTTTCGTTTGAGCTTTGCGCCATCTATGCCATTTGGATGGGCATCTTCTCAATCCTTGAGCAAACAGGCATATCCAAGTGGTTTTCAAAGATTCTTTCGCCAATAGTCAATCTTATCTTTGGCAAAAAGAACATTTCAGACGAGAGCCGCAAATACATTTCCATGAATATGTCGGCCAACATCCTTGGCATGGGCTCGGCAGCCACCCCAATGGGCATCAAGGCCATTGAAAGCATGAACAAGGACAATCCCGACAAAAGCTCGGTGACCTACCCAATGACCATGCTGATTATTATCAGCTGCACAGTCATTCAGTTTCTTCCGGCCTCTATCATGGGGCTTATGAGCGCCTCGGGGAGCAAAAACCCAGCTTCCATCGTCTTTCCTACCATCCTCGCCAGCCTGCTTTCCTGCATAACTGGCATAATCCTCGTGAAGATCACTCACGCCATCAGCGTACGCATTAAAAAACGCCGTGGGGGCAAGAAGTAATGGCAAGCTATATCATCCCCGTAATCTTTATTGTACTCTTTATTTATTGTTTTGTAAAGAACGTGAACGCCTATGACCATTTTATAGTTGGGGCTCGCGGGGCGGTTGACCTGTGCATCAACACTTTCCCCTACCTTGTGGCCATTTTCGCCGCCGTTGAGTTATTCAAAATTAGCGGACTTTCGGCCGCAGTTGCAAAGTTTATGAGCCCGGCATTCAGCTTTCTTGGTATTCCAAAAGAGTTGGTGGACTTCATGGTCATACGCCCATTCTCGGGCTCGGGCAGCATGGGCATGCTCAGTGAACTTTACTCGCTCTATGGCCCCGACAGCTATATTTCTCGCTGCGCCAGCGTCATTGTTTCCTGCACCGACACCGTGTTTTACATCATCGCCGTATATTTTAGCACCACCAAAATAAAAAAGATGCGCGGCACCATTCTCCTCGCCCTTCTAAGCTGTTTCATAGGAAGCATCTTTGCGTGCTTGATATGTAAATTTGTTTAAACACCTTTTCGTGTAATATGAGGTTTCTTTGTTTTAATAACTAAAGTTTACCATGATACTCAGCCTTACGGCTGAATTATACTCGCCACTCTGTGGCGAATGATACTCGGCCGATGGCCGAATGATACTCGCCATGCTTTGCATGACGAATTAGGGAATGTTTTTTTATAAAAATACTCCTTTGGTAGTTTTACAAGCTTTTATCAACATCATTCGAATGTT
>CANQUB010000012.1 GCA_947626955.1 uncultured Clostridia bacterium
AGGATGAAGCACAGCGCGCAGCTGAGCATTACGATAGTGGTGATAAAACAAATGAACTTTTTCATAGCCATTACCTCTATGAAAATAATAAGCACAAACGTCAAAATTGTCAACAAGCGGCAGAAAGGAGGAAGAAAATTTATTTCGGAGGAGGGCGAAAATGAAAGACTATGAATATTTCAAAGCGCACCGTGATGAGCTGATAGAGAAATACCCCAACAAGTTTGTTGTCATCAAAAGTTGCGCCGTCGTCGCGGTGTATGACGCGTTTATGGAGGCATACAACGAAACGGTCAAGACCGAGGCGCTTGGCACGTTTATCATCCAACAGTGTGTAGACGATGACAGCACGGCGGCGCATTTTCATAACAGCAACGTTAAGTTTGCATGAGAAACACAATCAACAAAATCAAGCGGGTGGCAAAAGCCATCCGTTTTTTATAGGAGGAATAAATGCAAAACAAACAACTTCATGCGTTGAGGACTCTTGCGCTAAAGCTGAACGTCAGCGGGACGGCGGAGGTCCTCGATGAGCAAAAGCTCTATCAAGGGAGCTATGGCTTCGTAAAATTGCAGGTGTATGCGCCAAAGACGCAGAATACTGACACGCCCGTGTGTACGGTGTTTTGCACTACGGTGGACGAAAGGGGCGTGCGCGTTGTAAGCACCAAAAACCACTATTTGACCTACGTCGGCGAGTTTGGTTTAAAAGACGGCACATACTTGCTGTTTGAGCGCTATTTGCCCAAAGACTTCACGGCAAAGGTAACCGAACCAAACGGGTTGACGATAACCGTCAATTATATGGACACCGCGCCAACGTTGGGTGAGGACGGCAGCGTGCTATATGAAGAAAACGGCGTGCAAAAGCGCCACGCGACGGATATGCTTGCGTCAAACGTATATACGACAACCGTCTATCCGGGCGGGTGGAACGACAACGGCGTCGATTTGGACATCAACTCGGCGGAGGCGGCGCAAATAGGCGTAAACACAAGCGATATCGCCGAGCTGCAAGCCGAAGCGCTTGAGTTTAAAAACACGTTGGACGATTTCAAAGCCGATTTGCAGGCCACAAAGGATATTGCATTAAACCGCGACAACTCTCGTGTGTTCGCCACCGTGGACGAGATGAACGAGTGGTTGAGCGTTCCGCAAAACGCGCAAAGTCTTGCAGTTGGCTCAAATTTGTTCATCGTGGACGCGGACGCTCCCGATTTTTGGTGGGACGGCTCTCAACCAATCGAAGAAAAGGACACGACGGACCTATCTATCTATTACACTAAAGACGAGGTCGAAAACAAGTTGGTTGAGACAAAGCAGCAATTGCGTGAGCAATACGACTTTGATTATTTGACTACAACGCCCGATTCGAGCGCGCAGCGAGTTATAACGCTAAGCTATAAAGATTATAAAGAGCTGTCATACAAAGACCCAAACACGCTGTATATTGTGCCCGATGAATCTATATCGCAGAACCAAAATGGCGATATACAGGCTATTTTGGCTAGGTTGACAGCCCTTGAGACGCGCGTGAACGAGCTTGAAAATCTTATAAAGGAGGCAAAACAATAATGAGTATCTACAAAGGCGATAAGCTGGTGTCTGGCATATTGGGGCCAACGGGATTGCCCGGCGTTAATTCGTCCGGGGGCAGCGACGTGGGGTCGGTGATAATAAACATCTTGCCGGGCGCGTGGCAAAAACTTGGCGACGAATACATCCGCACCATAACCGCCAACGAACACAAAATGAGCGCTTCTGCGGCGCTGCTTGTGTATACGGCAATCTACAACGAGAGTTATACCGCGCTTGAAAAATTAGATTGCCAATCCGATGTGTCAGACGACGGCACCGTGGTTTTGCATTCAAACACGGCGTGGGAGGGCATTTGCGTCATCGCGGGCGGCATTTCGCAAGCGACGGACGCCGTTGCAAGAAAAGCCATTGATGACGAGCAAAACCGCGCACAAGGCGCCGAGGCCGCTTTAAACGCGGCTATAACATCAGAGTCGCAGCGGGCGCAGGGCGCCGAAGAGGCTACTTTAAACAGCGCCAAAGATTATGCGGATAGAAAAATTGCCGAAACGGTTGCCGCGTCTCAAAGATGGTTGCCCGCCGTAAGCGCGTTTGCAAATCTGCCCGCAATTGTGGACACGTCCACGACATATCTATGCCGCGTAATTGCCGACAACGACGTGTATCAATGCGTAGCGGGGCAAACGTCTTGGAGCAAATACTCCGACAATACCGACTATATCGACGAAGAGGAATTGTCAGATGCTATTGAACTTGAAAGGCAAAGAGCGGTCAACGCCGAAGAGACGTTGAGCGGCAAAATAGGCCTTGCTACCGCCAAGTTTAAGTGCTACAAGACAGAGGGCACGGCGAGCGCATACACCGTCAACGACGAGGCCTTAGGGCATGAATATGTCAACGGGCTTACGTTTGAAATTTTGCCGCATATCGACTCAAACGAAGCTCCCACGCTTAACGTCAATGGGCTTGGTGCGGCGGCGTTCTATGTCAAATCGCTTTCGGGCGCCACCAAGCGGCTGTTTGCAACGCTTACCGAGGGAGCGAGCTATATAGTGTCATACAGCGCGTCCGACAGCGGTTGGGTAATACTTAATATAAGCTATCCCGACTATGCTGACGTTGAAGGCGCTCCGCCAATTTACGGCAGTACGGGGCAGTCTGAGACGGGGCTAATGCACCAAAAAGCTATAACCGAGGCAATAAACGCCGTTAGCGTCGCGGCAAGCGAGGCTCTTTCTGCCGAAACCGAAAGGGCGCAGGGCGTTGAAAGGTCTCTTGACGAGGCATTGCGTCTTGCGCAATCTACGGCGGCAGCTAAGTACACAAAGCCGACTGACGGCATTCCGACGTCCGACTTGGACACCGCCGCGCAAGGGGCATTGACTAAAGCCGATACGGCGGTGCAGCCAAACGACCTCGCTGCCGTCGCAAAGAGCGGTAGCTATAACGATTTAAACAACAAGCCCGCTTCGGTGTCTATATCAAAAGACTCATCGGGATATTGGCACATCAACGTGGGCTAAAAATAAATGGAGGTGTAAATATGGCAACAACAAAAATAAGCGGAGACCTGTCGTTTTTTGACGGGTCTGTGCCAAAGAGCCTTGCAGAAGAGCTGCATAAACTTGAAAAACCCAGCGACGGCATAAGCAAAGATGACCTTGAAGAAACCATCAAGCAAAGCCTGGATAAGGCGGACAGCTCGGTGTCATACAACGACGTGCAAAATTTGACAGCGGAGCAAAAACGTCAAGCGCAAGCCAATATTGGGATATCCGTTTTTGTTGATGTTACGGGGTATTGGCACATCAATACAAAATAGTTGCGAGGTGTAAAATGAGCTTTTATCTTAATGGAAATTTTATCGCAGACGGAACACCGTTTTATATAAACGGCACAAAAATAGATACAAAATTATTTCTAAACGATAACCTAATATGGTCGCCAAACGAGGAGGTAAAAATTATGGCACAATTGGTTCTTAACAAGATAAGTTATCACGGCAGAGGATGTATTGCGGACCTTCCTAACGAAATTACAAAAAGAAATTTTCAAAAGGCGTTGATTTGCGTAGACCCGGATTTTGTAAAATTCGATTATGTCCAAAACGTAACGAGCGTCCTTGCCACGGCGGGTATATCTTATGAACTCTATTCCGACATTAAATCACCATATCCGACGATAGAAAGTATACAACACGGCGTAGAAACGTATAAACAATCGGGCGCGGACTGCATTATTGCTTTCGGCGGTGCAAATGCGATGAGCGCGGCAAAGGCGATAGGCATAGTCATAACCAACCCCGAATACGCAGATATACGCTCGCTTGAGGGCGTGGCAAATACGAGAAACGAGAGCGCTCCGATATTTGCCGTCCCCGCCGAATGTACGGCAGAAGAAATCACATACGTCTATAAAATTAAAGACGCTAAAAAATCGCGCATAATGTTATGTTTAGACGTCAATGCGCTACCTATTATGGCGTTTGTGGATAGCGACCTGTTCTTGGGCGAAAAGACTGTAATCGCCCAAGACGGGATGTATACGCTGTGCAATGCAATAGAGGGATATTTAACAAAAGGCGCATGGGAAATGACGGACATGTTTTGCCTAAAGGCTATTCAGCTTATAGCAGATAATTTGCACGGCGCTGTTGCGCAAGACGCCAACAGCCTCGAAAAGATTGCGCTGGCGCAATACATATCGGGCATGGGATGGGGCAATGCCGGCGTCGGCTTGGCAAACGCTATGGCAGAACCTCTCGTCGCGATATACGATATGCCTAAGGGGGTTGCTTGCGGCATTTTACTGCCCGCTGTTATGGAATATAACGCCCCTGTAACGGGTGAAAAATATAAGGATATAGCAAAAGCCATGGGTCTTGAGGGCGTGGACAGCATGGGACAAGATGAATATCGTAAAGCGGCTATAGACGGTGTAAAACGGTTGAGCGCAGACGTCGGCATACCCGAGAGCTTGAAAGAGTATCTAAAAGCAGAGGACATTTCATATTGCGCGCAGTCTGCGGCAAACGGAGTTTATACGTCCGGTAACCCAAGAGAGACCAGCGAGGAAGAAATTGCGCAAATTTATAGAGCTTTGCTGTGAGGAGGTAACAATGAAATATCAACTTATAAAAGGCGTTCAAAAGGGCGTAATAGTTGACCCAACGCCCGTATTAAAAGATGTCAAGGACACCTTCAAGGTGTCCTTTATTTTGCCTTGCGTGGGCGCATATATCGCATTGTTTAAAGGCGAGGACGGCATCGAATATAAGGCGGCATTGCGCAACGGCGAGGTGATTTTTCCAAAGGCGCTACTTGCAAAAGAACAAACGGTCGAGGTGTGCGTCTGCATGATTGATAGCGATAAGATTGTAGATGCATGGCAGTGTCAGCCTCTCAAGGTAGGGGCGTTTCTGCAAATGAGACAAACAATGCGGCAGCTGTCGCCGGGTGTAACTCTAGACGCGGTGTATCAACGCATTGCCGAGCTTGAAAACGACCATGCGGCCATCAGCAAAGATTTCGACGACCTAAAACAAAAATACGTCGCGCTGTTGCAAAAAAACAACATGGTTATAAAAGAGCTTACTGACCATATCGCTGGTTATACGCACATAAATGAACAGTTAAGTCTCAAAAATGACGAATATGCCAATAAGTTAGCCCTGTTTGAAGCCGAGTTGCAGGATATAAAAACACAGGTGTTGCGCATCTTTGAAGCCTTAGAACAATAATCGCAAAACGCAGGTGTGTCTGCAAAAAAAAATAATTCAATGCCACGTCTTGCACACAGGGCACGGCAAAAGGAGTTTTTATGAACATCGAGCAAATCAAAGAAATCATCAATCCAATCGTCATCTTTTTGACCAGCGGCACGGGCGCGTTGCTTATCGGCGTGGTGGTCAAAGCTATTGTCGCCGCCGTTGCTACCGTCAAGTCTAAAAAAGCGGCAAAGCTTACCGAGGCGGATAAACAGGACATCGCCAACAAGTTGCTGCAAGCAATGCAGGGTGGCCTCAAGGTGGATATGGACGCCGAACTTGACCGCGCGACCAACAAACGAATGACCGCAATGGAAGAACGTCTGAATGAGTTTAGCGAGCTTATGAATAAGGTGATAAACGTGTCATCCGCGACAATGTCTGCCGTAGGCGACTTCAAAACGATATCACAGGAAAGCCGTGAAAAAATCAAGGCGTTATCGGATGACGTTTCGTCTGCAAGAGCGGCTAAGTTTGAAGTGCCGGCAACGCCTACGGTTGAGCTTAAAGTTCCCGCAGAAACAAGCTCAACTGGTGTTGACAAAAAGCCTAAGTATTGATTTATGGAGGCAGATAATGAAACACAATACGATTACTTTGCTGCTTAAGGTTTTTGAGTATATCGCGCTTATTGCGCCGACCGCAGCTTATGCTATTTACAGCTATGTAACTACTTTGCAACACACAATGTCAACGTCAAGCAAGGGTTGTTTTTGGACGCTGATTGCCGTGGCTATCATTGTAGGCGTGGTGTATGCGATATTTCGCAAACATTACGACAGATATGTGCAAGGTTACGTCCAACAGAAAACGGATCTCGAGACGAACCCCGCCAATGAACTATTGATTAAAAAGGTGGCGGAAAAAAAGGCGATAATCGAAAACGTAGATTATATTGTCATTCTCATACCCGTTTTAATTGCGATGACGGTCGTTGCCGCCTTTCAAACCGCTATAGAACAATTGCTTGTTTTACTCAGCATTGTTGCGGGTAGCCTTGTCGCCAAGGTGGGTTTGCACCTTGTATGTATACGCGTGCAAAAGAAGTACATGCTCAAAGCCATTGCGGATAAGAAGAAGGAGGAATAAGCTATGCCCGAAATAGATAAAGACCGTCAAAGAACTTTTATATCTTCCACAAAGTCTATTATCAATATAGCTATAGTGGTGTGCGTGTCGATTGCGTTTTTGCTGGTCGGCATGTTTGTGCTGGACGGGGACAACGGCGCTCTTCAAACTGATAAGTCTTATTGGATGCAAAAGTTTTTGAGCGGCCTCGGCAGTCTACTTATAATGTTTTCCTGCGCCAACATTGCAGAGGAAACCCTCAAAAAGCGCTCACAGCCATTTGCGGAAAAAATCGAAAGATTGGACGAACACTATGCTACCGTAATGCAAAACGGTGAAGTAGAAGCGCTCGAGCTGTTCTTGACAAATAAAAATAAACGCAATAAATATCGCGCACATTTGCGAAAATACAAATTTCTTTTGCGGTGGTTCGGCAAAATAGGCAAAAAAGAAAAAATAAAAGCATATTGCGAAAACAAGCTTGTCATGTCGCCGGCAGAAGTGTGGGATATGGAATCGCCGAAGACATTGTATCCAAAACTCACAGTTGATAAACTGTTTGCGGGGGCGTTGACAGTGCAAGATAGGGACGAATCGTCTGATATCAATATGCACCGCATGCGATATGTGCTTGAAAAAATGCTGTGGAAAGCAATTTTTATTGTGGGCTTCGGCTGCTATGTACCCGACCTTGTGTACCACTTTACCGCATTCACGGTCGATATGATTGTGCCTCTTATTTTCAAATTTGTAGTGATTTTGTGGGCGGTATATTCGGGCATAGTGTTCGGCTATCAAATGCTCGACCGTCTGCTTGTCGTTCTCAAACGCAAGCTTGTGCTTTTTTCGGAGTTTCGCACCCGTACTGACGACGATACGGAAAAGACTTTGTATGACCGTTACAAAGTGGAAATTGAACCGGACAAATTCGTTGAGAATATCAAAAAACGCCTAGCCGAAGAGGCATCTTCCGACACGCTTGCGCTGCCTGCAATTACAGGTTTTCGCGATTGAAATGTTGAATTTTTTGTGATATATTCACATAACCACAATATCTAGTGGTATTTTTAAATATAAAACCACTAGATATTGTGCTATTGCGTCCCTTATTGTCTCCACCAGCGTATTCGGAAAACCGCCAAAATATCTACTGTTTAGTAGGACTTTGGCGGTTTTTCTTTGTTTTTGTAAGCCTTGATTTTTGGCTATTTTATGCTGATTTTAGCCCATTTTTGATATTTTTTGTGATATTTTTTGTGATATTTTTTTTCGGGCTAATCTAAAGATTTTACTGCCAAAACAAGGTCTTGCGGCGTGAGGTGCGCATAAGTTTTTACGACTTGCTCGACAGTGTCGCCTATCAGAGCGGCGACTACAACAAAATTTGTGCCGTTTGAAATGAGCATGGATACATAAGAATGTCTGAAATCGTGCAACCGGATTTTAGGGAGCCCCGCAAGCACGGTATACTTGTTTTGCGCATTTTGGATAGCGTTTAGACTTATTGGCGCGTCCCCGCCGAAAATATATTTATTTGGCAGATTGTTGTCTTGTTTATATTTTAGCCACTCGTTTAATATTGCGATGGTATGTTGGGGGAGCGGAACGGTATGTAGCTTATAGTTTTTGGTTTCGGTAATTTTATAAGCGCTGCCGTCCATTGTCTTGCGAGTATAAGTGCTCTTGACTTTGATGGCTTGCCCGTCAAAACATTCGGGCGTGAGGGCTTGCAGCTCGCCAATGCGCAGGCCGCTGAAAAACAGCACGTTGAACAGCGCCTTATATTTCAAGTCGGTTATTTGCCCGCTGAACTTTTCAAAGTCAGCTCTTGTCCAGATGGTATATTCTCTCTTTTGCAGTTTCTTTTTGGGAGGGTCTACATCCTCAAATATATTCTTGATTTTATATCGCTTTTGGCACCACAGTAAAAACGTCTTAAAATAGTTTCTGACGCGGATGAGCCTTTCAACGGAGTACGGCTCGCCGTTATTCTTCTTTTTGGCAAAAAGTTGCTCCTGCCACGTCAAAAGGTCGTCCGTTTTCAGAGTCGCCAAATCTTTTTTGGCGAAGAAATCGTCTACGTGCGTAGAAAACACGTGCGAGATGGTATACAGCGTGCTCTCTTTGGTTGAGACCTTTAAATAACCGTAATAATTATCGCGAGCGAACTCATAAAGGACCTTGCTCTTGCCGTCATATCGTTTAGGTGGAGCGATATAATGCGCCATGAACTCGGTATAAGCAGCCTTTGCAAGGCGTTTGGTTTGATAGCCGCAAAGAGCCTTTTGAACCTCGCGGCCGTCTTCATTGACAATTCTAAAAATGATGTCATAAACGACACCTTTCTTTTTTGTTTGCCTCTCTCGGAATGAAAATGAATAAGACATAAAATTACCTGCCCGCACTCGGAATAATACCTATGGCATTGAACTCCTCTTTCCACCTTTTTGGAGTCATCGTAAAGCGATTATACCCGACCTCTTCGGTTTTAATTATGCGCATTTGCACGGAATTAAAATTCGGATTGTGTATCTCCTCCCACAGACTGTAAAACTCAAATGAATCTTTATTGGACATCCAATTGCGCACAACTCCCGACGGGTCTTGCGGATTGTAGAACTTTGCCATATCCGTAATTGAGATATAGTCTTCTTCATCGACCTGTTTGTATCTGACATCAATTCCTTTTACAATAACTTCTTTGTTTGTCATGACTTACTCCTTTGTCAGATTCTCAAATATCTCTAATAAGCTTGACGGCTTTGCCGATGACGTGGCAGAACTCTAAGTCGGAGCCGGATATATGTTTTGTCTCATACTCGGGGTTGGCTGGGATGAGGTCAAGCCAATCTTCGCCCTCTTTATACACTACCTTTTTTATTGTAGCCTCGTCGCCGTTGTATGAAATCACGGCGGTGGTGCCACTGTCCACACTGTCGGTGCGCAGCACAAGCACCTTGTCGCCGTCCAAAAGCTTGGGATACATCGAATTGCCTCTTACTTGAAAAACAAGATAATCGCCGGCAGGCCTGCCGTTCAACATCTCAATCGGCAGTGTGATATATTCGCCCGTGCCAAACTCCTCAACTTGTCCGTCATAACCCGCCTTTATTGACCCGATGACAGGAAATTGCACGAGTGCGTCGGGTGTATAAGAACTTGACATCATAACAGGCGATGATGCTCCCGAACGCCCAAGTAGATAATCAACCGTTACGCCAAAATAATCAGCTAATTTTATCACAGTAGCATTATCCGGGTCTCGTTGTCCTGTTTCATATAAAGATATAGTGCTTTCAGAGACGCCAATATCTTTGCCAAGTTGCTTCATCGTTATTTTTTTATTTTTTCTCAAAATTCGCAAATTTTTCATCTCAATAATACTTTCTCTTGATTTCACGTAGCACGCCCAGGATGTAGGCGTCGCCGTTTTGGAACTCCTGCTGTGATATAACATAGCTTTGCGCGGCAGGGTTGTCTGCCTTGAATAAAATAGATCCATTGGCTTGTGGCTCGTACCGTTTGAGGGTGGCATATTCGCCATTGAGGCACACTGCAACAATTTGCCCGGGTGTAGCGTAGTTTTGGTGTCTGATGATTGCGTATGACCCCGTGGTGATTTCAGGCGCCATGCTGTCTCCCTCAACGCGAAGAACAAAGTGATTGCCGTCGCCGTACTTTGGGTCTTCGTATATCCATTCATCAGTAGGGGACTGTGATGTGTTGATAGGACTGCCAGCCGCAATCGCGCCATAAACGGGTAGGCGGATAGGGGACTCAAGGGGATAGACGTTCCGTACGTTTGACGGCAGGTTGGCTGTTAACGTTCGTCCAAGTAGATAATCAACAGAAACATCAAAATATGTAGCTAATTTATTTAATATATCGTATGGTGGTTTTGCAGTATCATTCTCATAGGCTGCATAGGCTTGCTGGGTAATTCCCAAAAATGCTCCCATTTGTGCCTGTGTTTTTTTTGCATTCTTTCTAAGGATTTTAAGATTATTCATAAGATTTTCTCCTGTTACTATTTATAATTGTACAAATAAAATTTGTCATTAACAATAAAATATCAAAAAAATCTACAAAAAATAATTGTAAAAGGACTTGACAATTACAATTTAGATTTGTATAATGCAGATATACAAATGATGTTTGTAAAAATTGAGAACAAAAAATAGGAGGTAGTCAATGAGTTTGAAAGAGTTGATGGCTAAAAACAATTTGACTCAAGGGCAATTAGCCATGAAGGTCTCAGTTAGTCAACAGGCTGTAAGCCAATGGGAAAAGGGGCGTTCAGTGCCTCGCCGCAAGTTGTGGAGTCGCCTTGCGGTGGCGCTTGATTGCTCGGTAGATGACATTCTGAATTGTTTTCGCGAGAAATAAAACAAAAACCGCCCGGGCCTTGCAACACTGGACGGTTAGGGTAGAGGGGGAACAACCTGCCTTCCCCTCTGCTCACGATATACAAAGTATATAACGGGCAGGTAAAAAAGTCAAGAGGGAGTAAACAATGACACTAAGAGAATTATTGAAGAAAGACATCAATGTAGACTTTGAAAGCAATTTCACCGACGATTGGGCTATTGCATTTGTCGGACCTGTCAATCTGACTAAAGGTGGCGAGGCGCTATTCTCGGCTATCCTTGACAAAGAAGTAGACTTTATTGACGACGACCATGCTCAACTGATAGTTGACACCGACGAGGAGGACCTCTTGGCGAATCGCTTGTTTCGTTTCGCAGCCGGCTATTGTAGCGTAGAGATTTACGATAAGCTGTTTGTTGATGAACCCGTTCATAAAGCCATATCACGGGACGAGTTGTATTACCTTTGCAATAAATATCAATGGTTCACCGCCGGAGACATTGACCAATATAACAAACTGTTTCAGAAGTGCGAAGCGGGAGCCAGTCTTGAAGAACTCGCCTTGATAATATGGCTATGCAGTAGCAACGCAACCGAAGATGAGATTTTGAAAATCTTGAAGACAGATTGTAATTGATATAAAGAGAGGTAAAAGGCAAGAGAAAAACCTGCCACCAATAGACAGGCTTTTCAAAAAGTTTGAGACACCGAATTATCCTCCTCTCAATGATGTGGTAAGAAAATCACTTACCTTTACGGGTTTGCGATAGAGCGCTTGCAGCACAAGTTTTAGAGGCCTTGCTGGTGCGACCATCGCGCAATACCTTGCTTGCAGTGCTTGCTACACGATGAGATGTTTGCTTAGTATTTGCCATTGCCTTTTACCTCCTTTATATAGATTATATATAGTATACACTATTTTAGGAGCAAGTCAAGTGGAAAAAGAAAAGGTAAAAGAGCAATTTATAACATTGCTGAAACAATCAAATATGTCCATTCAACGAATAGCCAAGGCGAGCGGGGTGAACCGTGGGACAATCAACAATTGGTATTACGGAAACACAATGCCTACCATAGATAAGGCGGTTGCCGCATTGGAAGCCGTGGGATATAAGGTAACAGTGTCGGATAAGGAGGACTGAACATGTTTAAGTGGATGATATTTGAGAATTATATCCCCGGCGAGACCGAACGTGTATACCATGTCGGGCGCCAGATCAGGGAGGGAGAGCCGTTGCACAGCGGGAACATCGAATGGAGCGGCAGCGATCTCATGACTCGAAGTGAAGCAGAACAAGAGGCGGAGCGCCTCAATAAGGAGACTAGAGATGACTTTTAAAAAACTGTTGGAGTCAAAAAACATTACTCAAGTAGAACTAGCAAGGGAACTTGGGCTTTCGCAAAGTGCAATATCACTTTATACTAGCGGGAAGCGAGCGCCACGCATTTTGTTATTGCCGCGAATTGCAGAAGCGCTGGGCTGCACTATGGAAGAGTTGCTCAAGTGTTTTGCGGACGGCAAGGAGGTAGACCAATGACATTTTGCGAGAGGGAAGAAATGTTCAGCAAGGACGTGCTGACCATAAAGGACGTGCAGCAGTTGATGTGCATGGACTATACGACCGCAAGTCAATTCATTTTGCGCGTGAAGCGCAAGGTCGGAGACAGGTTGCGCGTAAGCGGCAAGTTGCATGTGCAAGATTATCTTGATTATATCGGGGTAGATGTAGACCGATATAGTCGTCAACCCAAGAACAACGAGGTTGTGCTTGAGAAAATCGGCAATATAAGGCGTATGCTTGCGGACAAGGAGGGCAACGGCGATGCGGGCAAATGACTATGAGACGGTTGAATTGCTGTACGACAGCCCCGAATGGCTCAAATTCCGCACAGGGCGACTTGGCGGTTCGGACGCGGCAGCGGTGCTTGGTATATCGCCGTATAAGAGCAACGACCAACTGTGGCGCGAAAAGAAGTACGGCGTGCAAAACGCCATATCCAACGACGCCATGACTTATGGCAAGCTGGCGGAAGCGCCTATCGTAGAGCTGTTTGGGTTGGACCATGCCAACGAATATACGGTATCAACGCACAAGGATATCGTCTTTGTAAAAGGCAAACTTATGGCGTCGGTAGACGGGCTGTTAACCGAGATAACGACAGGCAGGTCGGGCATTCTTGAGGTGAAAACCGTTAATGCGCTAAAGGTGTGGACAAACTTGTTGCCGCAACATTACTACACGCAGATACTGCATTATTTCAACGTTTTGACCGACGCTGAATTTGCGGTGCTGCGGGCGTATTTCAAAAACCAAATGCTGTTTAGGGAGTTTCTTATCGAACGAGCAGATTGTGAATACGACATCCGCTTATTGGCAGAAAAAGAGCTTGAATTTTTGGAATCGCTTAAAAACGACAATCCGCCGGCAAGGATATTGCCGCGCGTTTAACAGGAGGAAGATAAAATGGAACAATTAACTTTCACTTTGGACGAGCCTATTACAAACCTCGTCCCAATCGCAATCAAATTCAACAAAGATGAGCTTATTGCAGGCATCTCGGAAATGGTTGAGCCGTATAACAACGCAATCTACGGTGAGGAACAAATCTCTGAGCTGAAAGAGGCGTTGGCGCGCATGCGTAAGCTGGACGCCGCATTAGACGGTGCGCGTAAGGACGTGCAAAAAGCGTACAACAAGCCGTTTGATGTGTTCAAGGCAGACGTTGAGGACGTGCGCAACATCGTTAAACAGGCGATAAACCAGCTCAGCGCACAAGCGGACGCGTACGAGCAAAAGCGCATAGATGAAAAGACCGAGCTCATCAAGCAATGCTGGGCGGAAGTAGTTGGCGAATACAACGACGTCATCTCGCTGGACAAAGTGTGGGACGAGCGCTGGCTGAACAAGACCTACGACATGAAAAAAGTGCGCAAGGACATGACGGACTTTATAAGCAACGTGGCTCAGAATCTTGAGACCATAAAGATGTTGAAGTCGCCCGATGAGCTTGTGCTTTTAAGCTTGTATTTCCGCACACTGTCCTTGGACAGCGCGTTGCGCGAGAATGAGCGCCTAAAAGCGGAAAGAGAGCAGGCGCGCATCTTTGCCGAAAGAGAACAGGCAAAGGCTAAAGTCGCCCAAGAGGCGGCACAGGCGGTTATAGAGCCTACCACAGTCATCGACGAGCAGGCTGCCGTTAATGAGGAGGAACAACAAGCTACCGCAGGCATGACGGTAGTGCTAAGGTTTGTGGATATGACCGAGGCGCAGGCGAGAGATTTGTTGAGCTACATCAAATCAAGAGGTTTGAAATTTAAACGTATAAAAGAGTAAAGGAGCGAAATTATGCAAAAAGCAACCAACACATTGAGCAACAACGGCGGCGAGAAGAGACGTTTGTCGACCTATCTCGCCCAAGACCAAACCAGGAGGAGCCTTATAAACAGCATGGGCGAGAAAGAGGCGCAACGCTTTGTTTCATCGCTCTGCACCATGGCAAGTCAAATGCCGCAAATTAACGAATGCGACTATACGACGGTGGTTGCGGCAGGGCTTAAAGCCAACGAGCTTAAACTGCCGATGTCAAACCAACTTGGCTATTGCTATATATTGCCGTTTAAGGACAATAAAAACACGCGGTTGGTGGCAACGTTCATCCCCGGGTATAGGGGCTATATACAACTTGCCATAAGGTCGGGGCAGTATAGGCGCATAAACGTGCTGGAAGTTAAGCAGAGCGAGTTCAAGGGATGGAACCCGTGGACAGAGGAGTTATGCCTAAACATGGACTTTAGCAATATAAATCGAGACAAAGAACCCACGATTGGGTATGCTGCGTCATTCGAACTGCTTAACGGCTTTACCAAAACGATCTATTGGAGGAAGGAGCAAATGCTGGCGCACGCTGCGCGTTACAGCAAGGCGTTTCACCTTAATGCGGAAAAAGGCTTTGCGTCTTATGAAGACTATGTCGCGGGCAAATACCCCAAAGAGGACGAGTGGAAGTATAGCTCGTATTGGTACAAAGACTTCGACGGCATGGCGAAAAAGACGATGATTCGTCAGCTCATCGGCAAGTGGGGCATTATGAGCGTGGACATGCAGACCGCGCTTGAGGTTGATATTGCCGCAGACAAAGCGCGCGAGGGCATGACCGATTTTGACGACGCACCATTTTTGGACGTTGATACAGCTGCTTTTGCCGGACAGTCGGACGCTACTCTTGCGCTTGAAACGTCGTCTGAAGCCACCACGGGCGAAATAAGCGACGTTAACGCAACCGCCGACGACTTGTTTGGGGAGGCGGAATAAAAGGCCACGAGACTTGTCTCAACGAAGAGTATAAAGGGAGCGGTGCCTGTTGTGCTGGTTAAAGAAAGCGGGGCGTTTAGCAGATTGTATAGCATTATAATAAACGACTCCGACGACTTTTCAAGGGTGCTGGACGGAAGCGCCGGGGCAACGATAATACCTACCGAAAGGGGGACGTTGCCCCATGCGTTCGGGGACTGGGAAATAAGGTGTAACTATGAGTAAGCAAGCGAAGCCCGATTTGTGCGTCATTTGCTTTTTGCCGCCAAAGGGCAAGAAAAAAGGAAAGGTAATTAGGAGAGAAATCATGGGTAAAGGATGGGTTAAGGTCTACCGTCAACTGTTAGAAAACCCTATCGTTACAAAAGACGCGGACCATATTGCAGTATGGATGGACCTCATGCTTAACGCTGCGCATGAAGATGTAGGCGCGCTGTTTAAGGGGAGCAAAATCGTACTGCATCCGGGGCAGCTTATAACGAGCGCCGCAGCCATTGCCGACCGTTGGAATATCGACAAAACAAAAGTACAGCGCGTTTTAAAGTCGTTTGAAAATGATATGCAGATTGCACAGCAAATGAGCAGTCAAAATCGCCTCATTACAGTATGCAATTGGGGCAATTACCAAAGCAAGAGTGCAACGCAAAATGCAACTCAAATGCAACGCGAGTGCAACGCCTATATAAACAAGAATGAAAGAAGACTGATAAAAATAATAAAGAATAATATATCACGCGCGTACGAGGGATTTATCCCGCATGAAGATATGGTGGATAAGGTGCTTGAGGCATTAGATTCGGCGGCAAATTGGGATGAGCCCAAAAATCTCAACGGCGCATTATACAGCGCGGACGACTTTGACAAACTGCTTAACATGCTTAGCCCAAACGACTATATCGCAATCATCAACAGGGTATTGCCCCACGTTAAAGAGGTTCGCGATTTGGACAATTACATATTAAGCGTAACGGTGGATAGATATGGGAAGTTATTGCAACAATAAATCGCTTTGCCAAACCTGCTTCAACTTTGATTGCAGCTGGCACAATTATTTCAAGCCCGTAGAGGGGTGGAGCGCCACTCCCACTATGCTAACTCACAGTGGGCAAACGATTGCGTCTTATCAAGTAAAAAAATGCCCGCAATACACAGCTAGGTCGCCGCAAATGGACGGGATTGTTGAATCGCAGAGCATTGCGGAAATAGCCGAATTTATATGCGTGAACCCAACCACGTTGTATAGGTGGATAAGGATAGGAGCCGTTGACGAAAAGCTTAAACAATATGGCATCAGCATAAAGGTTATCCCCGAAAACGAGCGATACGATAATACAAAGTATATGGTGATAAAACGAGGTAAAAAAAATGATGGGTAGGCAGTTAAAATATCTAGTTACCGTACGGCAGGCAGACGGCGGATATAAATACGTCATACGCGAAGCTCAAAGCAAAGACATGGCATTTGGCGCAGCCGTGCAGGAGTTTGGGACCTTTAAAGTGGGCGGCGTCAGCGTATTGAGTACACGCAATGTAGAGCAGCTCCGCATAATGCGAATTCCGCCGCTTGAAAACGATATGAGCCTGCCAAAATACATGGCAAAATAAAGACATTTATGGAGGAAGATAAATGAAAGATTACAGGTTGAGCGAGATACAAGCGAAATGCAAGGAAAGAAAGAAAAGCAGAATGTCTTGCGATGATTGCGAGTTCTATACACTTTGTTCTTGGCAAGGTTTTGGAGCGATTAACATCGAGCCGCGCGATATGATAGAGTTGCCATACAAAGAGCGCAGGGTAGCTGAATATGGGAATATCTATTGGGACGTATATTTTAGAAACAAAAAAAGAGGTTACATTGACAATTTGAGTTTTTGGAACAAAGCCGAAGCGGACGCATTTTTGGAGCGATTAAAGGGGGATAAGAAATGAACAAAGCAGTTTTATTATCAATACAGCCTAAATGGTGTGAACTTATAGCAAACGGTAAAAAGACGGTAGAAGTGCGCAAAAGCAAGCCGACGTTGAAAACTCCGTTCAAGTGCTACATCTATGAAACAAAGGGTGTTTGCGAAGTGCCGCAATTTATAGATGAGGACGGTCATACAAGTTATCGTGGGAGAGGGCAAGTCATAGGCGAGTTTGTTTGCTATTACATAGACGAGTTTCAAGTCTTTAACAATGGTGCGGTGCAGAATTGGAACTATTATGACCTTGAAAAAAGCGGCTTGACTTATGAAGAAATAGCGACGTATATAGGGCGAGATAATATAGGCTATATTTGGCACATATCAGAGCTGAAAATCTACGACACGCCGAAAGAGTTGAGCGAGTTTAAGAGACCTTGCGATAGATTTTTAGACTGCTTCCTTTGTCGGCGACATATACGTGATGAGTTTGGTGGTTGCGACAGTAAAATACGTCGTCCGCCGCAAAGTTATATGTATGTGGAGGAAATATGAGAGAGGGGATGAAAATGACAGTTAAGCCGCTCACACTTCAAGTAGTTGAGTTTGCCGTAGATGGGCAGCATGTCGGCGGGGCGGATATAGAGGTGCAGGGCGACGAGGTGTGGTGCAACAACTTCGCAATTACGCCTGAGTTCAGAGGCAAAGGCTACGCCCAACAGGCCCTAAAAATGCTCATAGAACGTTTTGGAGTAAACACACGGACGTGTGCTGTTTATAAGGAAGCAGCCCTGCATATCTACGAAAAGTTTGGCTTTAGAATAGTGGACGAAGGGATGCATGACTATGACGGGAAGTCGTATTTGTTGAAAAGGATTGTAGGTAAAAGAGAGGGGTAAGATGAAAACGGTTAAGATGGTAGCGGATATATTTTTGACAGCGGCATGGCTGGTGGTGTTTATCTTGGCGCGAGTTTTGGGGAACAGCGTTATGAGCGGGATAGGCATTGCAGGGGTGATAGTGTTTGCAACCCTGTCCGTTGCGGACGTCGCGCGCGCAAAAGAGTGAGAAAAATGACGTTCGGGACTTGATAAATTTGGGGAGGATATATGCAAAAAATAAAGCACAGTGCGGATGATAAAATAAATATAGCGATTGAAGAGTTGCTGAGCTTTTGTAAATTGCAACGTCTTATCGCAAAGATGGAGCAGCGGCGTGAAGAGTTGCGCGAGCGGTATATCGGCGTGGGATGTCATGATTATGACACGGTGCGCGTCTCGGGCGGCAGGCAGGAAAACATACTTGTGAATATCGCTGTTGAGTGGGCGGACCTGGATGTCGAGATACACAACAAACATAGGGAGGTTGAGCGTTTGTGGATAACTATTCAAAACAAGCTGTTCAAACTTACCATGGTTGAGGGACGGGTGCTTGAGCTGTATTATATAAAGGGCTATTCGAGGCAAAAGGTTGCCATGATTATGAATTATTCTGACGCCGGAGTCAGAAATATCAAGCGCCGAGCTCTAGAAAAATATGCAGAATTATAAAAATGTGTCCATAAGTGTCCGTATCGCGTGTTATTATGTTAGTGTGAAAATTTGAGGTGATGCTTCTCAAATAATTATCTTCCTGGGTAAACCATTCTGACGACGCGGCATGCTCCCTCGGGTCGCAGTCAGAGTGGTTTTACTTTTGGTTGCAAACTTGCGGGAGGTGTGATATAATTATGGCTGATAATAGGATAGCCTTTGGACTGTGTAAGAAGTATAACATACATTTGCCGGAAAATGCAAGCCCTAAAGAGGCTTGGGACGCATTAAGGGACGGGTTAGCGGCAAAAGGCATCGATGTAAATAAGATACTAAACGACCTTAACGAAGACCGTAAAGAGCGTTCTAAATCGGACGCTATGCGTGAAACTGCGTCAAAAGCTCAAGGCGACGCGGCAACAAAAAAGACCAACGACAAAGTCGTAGTGCCCATAGGGCGTGAAAAGGGTTGCACATACGTTCACAAGGACGGCACAAAAGAGTGGGTTCCAGATGGTGAAAGACCCAAATACAAGCCAAATGAGCAAAAAACGAAATCGGGTTCGGCAAAAGCAAACAACATCGTGATTTTGCCGCCGAAGGAATATGCAGCTGTGTGTAGTGCCGTAAGGACGAGATATGCAAATAAAATACCAGATAAAGGTTCTGTATTTTACGGCAATAACTATTATCGTTTTACCTATAACAAAAACGATGAAAAAATTGAATACGCTTTGAGTTTGCCCATCGAGAATAATGAAAAATATATAAATTGGTTGGAGGATAATAAAAATGGCAGAAAAAATAACTGAATTTACCGAGAATGAAGAGGCTCTGAAAATTTTGTTGCGCAATAGGCTGGATAGAGATGATTATCTTGGCACAATGCTTACTCTAATGGTCAATCAAAGCGATCCTGACGGCAATTGTAAAAAGCTGTATGACTATTTGCAGGAGCACCCAGACGCAACACGTGATGATATCTATGATAAAACGGATGAAATTATCGGTCTAATATACTAAGTGTAAGTAAAATTGCTAGTATATTTTAAAATATAGAACTAGAGCTAGTAAAATATAATTTAGCTTCTAAGCTTGTATAAGCCGTCCTACGGGGCGGTTTTTTAATACGCAAAAGGGAGGTGATGAGAGTGGCTAAACAAGACGATAATTTGATACCGCAAGCGCACAAGTTAACTGTCGATGAACAGTCGAAAGGCGGCAAAAAAAGCGGCGACGCGCGTCGCAAGAGAAAAGAGTTTAAAACGCTGCTTGAAACAGCGCTATGCGAACAGGTCGAAGTCAACGAAAAGGCAATGAGCAGGGCAGAAGCTATTGTTATTAGTTTGATAGCCAAAGCGGCGAGGGGTGATGTGCAAGCGTTTTTGGCTATACGAGACACAATAGGTGAGAAGCCCAAAGACAAGGTGGATGTAAAGGTGAACAACTCAGAAAGGGCAGCATATCTAAAGGCGGCAGAGGCAATCAAGACGTCAAAACGAGGCGATAGCGAATGAAATTTAACGAAATAATTTGGACGGACAAAATGAGGGCAATCTTCGCCGACACCTCGCCCGTCATTCACCTTTGCGGCAGCATGGGGACGTCCAAGACCTTGGTCGCGGGGCTGTTGTTTTTTGACCGTATAATCAACGCGCCCGCGAACGTCAACCAGTTTGCCATAATAGGCGTATCCTCGGTGCTTGTCAAGAGAAACTTCGTGGATAAGGCCGACAGCCTTTATAACATCCACAGAGGGCTGTGCAGCGATTACAGCGACGGCGACAAGGTCGCGGCAGGCTCTCACTTTTGCATAAACGCGCCTACGGGCAAAAAAATAGTCTATCTCGCGGGGGCGGACAACAAGAGCAGTTATACCAACATTTTGTCGCTTGACCTTGGCGGGATATTGCTTGACGAGCTGTCGGTGCTACACCCGGACGTGTGGCGCGAGGCTTATGGGCGCGTCCAGCGTCTTTCATACCCGGGCTGGCTTATCACCACCACCAATGGTGGTAACCCTACGCAGGAGTTTTATACCGAGCTTGTAAATCACGCGACGGTGCAGTTTGCCGATACCGTGCCCAAAATAGAGCTGGACGACATGATACAAGACCGCCCGGACGAGCATTATTATCACTTCAATCTGCGAGACGACTGCCCACATAAGACCGCAGAGCACACTCAAAAATTGATGAACAGCTATCCGGTGGGCAGCTTTTATTATTACAGCAAGATACTTGGTTGCAGGGGCTACAGCGAGGGCGCCCTCTATGCGCCGCTGTTGGCAGACACCAAGACCGTAAATATTGCAAATCTTAATCTTAACGCTTTTGAAGAAGTGATTGCGGCGGTGGACGTGGGCGCCAGCGTGAATGGGGACGACGCTTCGCGGTCTCACACAATAATCGCCTTGGGCGGGTATACGCGGGGCTATCACAGGGTGGTGGTTATTGCCTCAAAGAAGATTGCTAGCATAGAGCACAGGGACATTATAGAAGAGGCGGAAAATTGGCTGTATCCGTTTTGGCTTAAGTTTTATGGCAAGCTGACGGCTATCATCATTGACAACGCAGATTATAAGCTTGTGTCCACGTGGCAGAACCACAGCCGATGGCGCGGCAAAATAACCGTGCGAGGCTGCATAAAAAACCACAAAAAGTTGTGCCCCAACTTGAGCACAAGAGCGGCTATCAAGTGTCAGCTTATGATGACAAGCAAGCAATATCCGACGTCTCGAATTGTTTGGTGTGATGAGGACATGCTGAAAGCGCATCGTCAGATATTGCAAGACAAGGACGGCTCAGAGCTTGACCAGGGCGATATTTGGCAAGACTTTGCAGACTGCCTATCGTATATCATTTTGTGGCGCATGCCGCAGATAATGGCGGACTCAGCCCAAAACGAGACGCAAAAAATCAAATTTTTTTAGGAGGAAACAATGAATACAAAAAAACAGTTTAGGCTATCAAAAAAGCCCGCCGAAAAACTTGAGCTTATGCTTAACGAGATTAAAAAAGGCATTCTAAACGTGTGCAATTTGCACACTTATGACAAGGCGCCGTCAATGACCAAAGCGGCGTTTGAGAGAGCATACATAGACAAGGTGCTTGGCGCAACTATGTCTATGCTGTCGCTGGACATAAAAACCATAGTAGCTGCGTTAGAGCAACAGCGAGTTAAAGAGGAGGACAAATGAAAACTTATGTTAAAAACGGTCTTATGACAGTGGTTGACGATAACGACCCTCGCATAGCGGGGTATATCGCAAGCGGCTGGGCAGAGACGTCGGCGGTTAAAAAGCCAAAGAGCGTCGCCGATGAGAGAAGAGAGCAGGCGATAAAAGATATCAAGCAGGCAAACTTGCAGCATGACGTTGAAAGCAAGCCGCTTAACGAGGCGTTAAAGGCGGCAGAAAATGCTGCCGATGAAAGCGAGGCCGTCGATGACGGTCTTTTTTCTACCGTTGAGGAGAGCAAACAATGAGCGATGAATATGTGAGGTCGGACAGTCTTATCTGCATACAAGACGCGACAGGGCAGCTTAAAACCGTGATATACGAGGGCGACTATGAGCGCATATACAAGCCACGCGGGTGGACCGTGATAACTCAAGATTGGACTAAAGAGCGCGAGATACGCAAGCCTGTAAATATGCAAGCCGAACTAGAGCTTGAAAAACTTGCAAAGGGCGTTAGATAACAAACGTAGAGGTGAGTGCGATTATGGAATTTAAAAATCAATATCAGATGAATTTAATATCTGCCGGCAAGACCAAACTATACAATCAAAGCGCCTTATGGGCATACAACACCGCAAAATATCGCGCCCTCCTCTCAAATGACCCTACAATCATTAAGCGATTTTATAGAGAGGAGTCGGGCGTTTTTATGCTGGACGCCCACAATTTTTTTGAGAAAACGCGCTCGTTTTATTACGGCGACGGATTTAATGAAAACGCAGAAGAGTTCTTTGGCATTATCCCGATGATATGCGAAAGCATTGCAAAAATGGTGTGCGGGGCGGGATATGAATTTTCGCCGTCTATCCCGGACGACATAAAGCAAAGGCTGCAAGTTATCTTGGACGACAACAATTTTGACACCGATTTTCCGAAAGCCAGCGTCAAAGAGACGATAGGCTTGGGCGACGCCGCTTGGCATGTGTTTTTCAACCCCGAGCTAAGCAGTTATCCGTTGATAGAGCTTGTGCCGGCAGAAAGGCTGTTTTTAAAACGAGTGAGCAACAGGATAGTTGAAATAGGCATTAAACAGCAGGTCTATATAAACGGCGAGGCGCAACCTTATGAGCTGCACACTATATACAAGAAACGCCGCAAAAAGATAGAAGTTAATGAGGTCTCTAAGTGGGTGGACGACGGCGTCGTGCAAAAAATAAAGATTTGGGACGGCAGACAATATATAGAGAACAACCCGCCGTTGCAGGATAAGATTTTTAAGGCGTACAACCTCAGCAGCGCCGAAACGGTTTTGCCGCTTGTGGATATCCCCGTCATATATTTGCCCAACACGCTCAATCACGCGCAGTCTATAGACAACAACGCGCGCCCTTATGGCATTGTGTTCGGCCTTGAAAGCGTCTCATCGGCTTTGGACGAGATATTGTCAAACTGTGTGGATACAGTGCGTAAGAGCTTTCCGTTTCTACTTATCGATGAACAAATGGTGCCAAGCGATTTGCGAGGCGACAAAAATCTTAGCGAATTTTCAACGCGCAAACACTCATATATGCTGCCCAAAAACGCGCAGGACGCAGACAAGCTGTTGCAACAGGTGCAAGCGAAGCTCAATACGACCGAGTTTGTCGAGGCGGCAAAATTTCAGATAAACATCGCGCTTAATAAAGCGGGTATCAACGCCGCCACTTTGGGCTTGCAGTTGTCGGGACATGTTGAGGCCGAAGCGACGCAAAACGCCAAAGAACGCAACAGTATCCGTACGCGCAACGCCATTGCAGCCGATTATGAAAGATACATATCAAATTTGTTTTCGGTGCTGTTGCAATACGAAGATTATATCAACGGCAACCCGATTGCGGTAGATCGCGCCACGGGTGAAGAGGCGCTCATCGCCGAAGACTATCACGGCATAAAGGTCGCGTTTAGAAAATACATCGTTGACACTCCCGAAGAAGTATCCGAAGTGCTGGCACGCAAGGTGCAGGCAAATTTGATGAGCATATATGCTGCCGTCAGAGAACAGCATCCCGATTGGGATGACGAGGCTATCTATGACGAGGCAAACCTCATCTATGCCGAAAAGCAGGGCATGGCAATGCAGGTAGAGCCGGGCGAAGAAGCTGTTGACAACACGCTCAAGCCTTTGGGCCCGCATAAGGAGCCTGATGACGAGCAGCCGCAAGAAGAGGCCCCAAAAGACGAAAAAGAAGCGGAGGAAACGACAAATGGATAAGGAACGTGGGCGTGATGTAGTTGACGGAGAGTACGGCGTTTGGCGCACCGTGTGTGGCAAGCGAGTTTTTATAAAAGACGGGCAAGAGTTGAGCGATGCCATGCTCGAAAGCGGAAAATTCACAAAAAAAGCGATAGACGCTGTTGATGAGAATGAGAAAGACCCCAAAAAGCAGGAAATGAAGAAGGAGCGAGGGGTTATTTCTAAGGATGAACTAAAGCAGTTTTTGGGCCCTGAATTCAAGGGACTAAAAGGGCAGGCGGCAATAGAAAAGGTCGCTCATGAGAAAAAGGGACATGTTAAAGGCGCGTTCCATAGAGAAGATATCGGGGATATTGATTTGGTCTGGGGGACTGATAAGGCTGGATTGCAGCATATAATTTCTCGTCGACAAGAACAGGGCATTGATGTTTCAAGCTTTCTTGATGAAATAACAGATGTTGTTGAACACGGAAATTTTGGCGGACCCGCAAAGTCCCCGGACAGCTTTATATTCCGAACAGATAACAGAAGCGCTGTTATCAATTATACATACAAGGGGAACGACATCCAATATCTGCTGACCGCATTTGCGTCTAGCGGAGGAGGGCAAGGCAAGAAAAAACCGCCACAATGATGTGACGGTTTTATTAGGAATGTGCTTTGGATGGACGCATCTCCCACTCCAACGTGAGCACCCCATCATTCTAAGATACAGCGGATGCGATTTTCTGTATGTCGAAGCAATTTCTGTATTTATTATAAGCAGAGATTCAAAAAAAAGTCAATAGATTTTCCAAAAAAAATATGGAGGCAATATGGATCATGATTTTAACGATGAAATTCTGACCTTTGATGAGCTCCTGGAGGACGACTACTACAAGTCCGAATTCGAAAAGAGAGTGCAGCAAAGGGTAGAAGAATACAGCAGCCACTCAGGCTTAAAAGGAGGAAACGATATGAACGATAACGAAACCGTTCAGAATGAGGAAATCGCGCAGACGGAGGCGGCAGAGAACGCCGAGCAACCCGTCAGCGCAAGCACGGCGGACGACTCATCCGCAATTAATGAGGCGGCAGAACGCAAACCTGCAGAGCCTGCAAGCGCCAACGAACCGATGAAAGAGATGTCGGCTGAACAATACGCCCGATACAATGAAACGCTTAGAAGCGTGTCTAAGACCGCCGCAGCGGGGCTTACAACGCCTTACAACGCGTTTGACGACGGCGCTGTTAAAGCCGAGGTCAAAAGACAGATATTGGCGGGGGAAACTCCCGACGTGAAAGCGCTTGCAAAGGATGTCATCGACAAGAGAACTCAGCAGGACGGCGGGGCGGTTAAGCCTCAGACAGCAGCACAGCCTGTTAAGCAATCAGACAACAGCGACGAGTTGTTGTCGCTAAAGGCAGAAAACGCCTTGCTTAAGGCCGGAATCAAACCCGACAGGATAGACGCGGCAAGAAAATTGTTTGTTGCCGAGGGCTTCGCCCTTGATAAGGCAAGCGAGTTTGTCGCCAAATATCCCGAATGGAAACAACAGCAAGAGGGCGGCTATGACATCAAAAAAGGCGCGCCTCTTGGCGGACCTACGGCGCCAACTCCCAACGGGTCCGTAACGCTTAATGACTTTGAAAAAAAGGTCATGGCAGCACGAAAAGCAAGAGGGTTGGACTATAAAATTTAAAAGGAGTAAAAAACTATGGCAATCACACTTGGTGATGCATTCCAAAATTGGAACAAAGATTCAAATATCCCCACCGATGGGGCTATGGTAGATGGCGGCGTTATAGCTATGCTTGAACCCAACCTTTTCCGCAACAAGGTAATGGTGCCCAACGTAACTTATTCAACCGACGTCGAAAGCTTGATGACCGACAACCGCTTTGCTGTCGCGTACATCAGAAAACTTGACAAAATCAAAGTCAATATGTGTAAGGCAAGCGACCAAAACGCTTTTCGCGTTGTCGCTACGCAATCCGACGGCGAATTCCTCGAAATTCGTTGTAATGACGTTCTGAAAGTCGCAGAAGTCGTCAACGAGCCTTTGGACAAAGCAAGAGTAAGCGGCAGAACGGCAGACCGCGTCGCGCTCGCGTCCGAGAGCTACGATGAGATAAAAGAGCTGCAATATCTCTCGTATCTTATCAACGGCGGTGGCTCTAACGACCCGACGGATGTAGGCGCTCCCGCCTCGCCCAACACCAACGCTTGCACCAAAGACACCGTGCTTGACAACATCATTGACGACCGCACGATTCTTCGCAAGGCAGGCGCCGACCCCGACGTGCTGATTATGTCAGAGGATACCGACGCGGTGTTCCTCAAGTACTTGGGGCAAAAGACCTATTTCAGACCCGCAAGCGAGACCGAGGCTGCGGCGTTCGGTCAAGTCTTCGCGGGCACGCTGTTCAGCGGCAAGGTGAAAGTGTTTACCTCAAACGCCTTGGGGCAGGACAACTCGCTGCTGGTCGGCAAAGAGGCAAAAGACAAGACATGGGACTGGTCGGCAATCGAGTATATCTTGTACGACCACAGGACGTTGAGCATTGTCAACGTCGCTCAGTTTATCGGCATAATCGACTATTCGGCTATCATCCACAACAGCTCGCTTATTTCCATTCTCACGGTATGCGGCGGCCGCGTGAGAAACACTCAAAAAGCGATTGCGAAAAAGACTGCCGCAGGCGATTAAGCATTTTACAACCACGGAGCGGGGCTTTTTGCCTCGCTCCTATCCTCACGATATTGTAGAGGGTGATGAAAAACAGCAAGGAGGGCATTATGAGGCTTCTTTATGTAACCTATGGACATCACGGACATCGTGGGTATGATTATCTGACCGAAAAGCAATACAAGTCTGGCGACGTAGTTGTTGTGCCGGTGGAACATTACAAAAGTCATAAGCTTTATAATACGTTGGCTATTGTAGAAAAAACGTATGATTCAGAGAGTAAGCCTGCCCAAAAAATCATCAAATTTGATGAGGGCAATCGAGGCAAAGACGGGCGTTTTAAAAAACGAGTTAAAATAAAAACCATATCGCAGCGTTTTGAAGTTGCGCGAAGTATGGGGCTTGACGTAAAAGACGATCATGCGGTCGGCATTAGGACGCTGCCCGGATATTCCACAAGACTGAGCGACGACCAATGGCATAGCTCAAAACGCATGATATCAAGAGGAGGGGATGAAGATGTATAACATAGACAACAGCAAGTTGGTTATACCGTTCTACGACGATATACCAAGCGACGCACAATATCCGTGTTCTACCGAGCGACTTGCATACAACAAAGACGACCACCGCTATTATCTCACTGAGGCGGGGCTGTCTTATTACGGAGTGCAATGCGCGCCGTCCGAAGTTAAAAAGCTGATTAGGGCGGCTACCGAACACGTTTACAGCTATATAGCTATAATGGCGCAAACCAAATATAACGTCATGTGTTATAGGATAGCTAAGAGCCTCTTCGGGCGATTTAAGAGCGCCAAAGAGGGCAGAAATGAATTTGAATATATGCTTGCCATACAGGCAGATTATATATCGGAGTTCGGCGACGCCAAAAAGACCCCGAAAATGGTGATAAGCCCCGAGACTGGGCGCGTAAAAGATAACGACCTAAATTGGTCTACGGGTTTTTGGCTTAGCGACGAAGTGCTCATTTGGCTAAAAAACAATAATCTAACCGACCCAAATATAGCATATTATCCGTGGCAAATACGTTGGGATGAATATTAAGGAGGGCGCGCTATGGCAGAATATCCGTTGTGGTCGCCCAATAAACGAGGCAAATTGTATAAGAGGTTTACGGACAATATCGACGTCAATATACAAGACAGGGACGACGTTATTGCTGTGCAGAAAAACTATTATGTGTGTAGGGACACGTTTCGGTGGGTGGATATTAACAACGCCGAAAAGGTGGAAGAACAGCCGCTTACGGGGCTTGCCGTCCCCAATGAGTATAGGACGATAAGGACAAACTCTAGGGCAAAATTCGATGTAGGCGATATTGTTGAGTTGCCGGGGTTAGGGCTATATATCATACAAGACGGCATCCAAATAGGGTATGCCTATACGCCCAAGCGCGTGCAGACCTATCAGAATCTATCATTGTCAAGCGTGGGTATATGATTAACTACAACACAAATTTAGGGATGAGAGATATTTTCTTAAACCCGGCATTAAAAGGTATCTTTCCGCAAATGGACGGCGTAAAGCTGCAAAATGTATATTCCTTTGCGGAGGTGGAAAAGCGTGTGCAAACATATTTGGCTCAAGTGCTAAACGCACGCTATGACGACGACGGCGAACTTGTCGTCAAAGGCAAACACGAAACCGTTATAAATCGCGTAAAGCAGCTAACGCCCCTCATCGAGGGCTTTTTTAATAACATGCCCAAGATAGTTGCGGGAATACGACGAAACACGCCGCTGTATCTGCCTTATGCATCTATAGAACAATTAAAAAATTTGCATACCACAGCCCAAAAAATCAAAGCCATGCAGGCGGTAATGGACAATTTTCAATATCGTCATGACCTTGGGGCCGAAAACAGTATATCTAATGAGTCGGACGAGGTGTTTGCACGCAAGCAGAAAGCGTGGCAAAGAAAAGTGGGCTACAGCGGGAGGCTTAAACGAGTATGAAAAAAGTTGAAATCACGGCAGACGCCATTTTAAAATTGCTAAAGGGCATTTTTGAGGATGAAGATGTCAATTTTGTAATAAGCGATAACGACGCGTCCGAGTCGTCCGAATGGCGGGGCAAGACGGTTAACGAAGTGCTTAATATTGAGTATTATACTTTTAAGCATCGTCCGTCTTCGAATCAAACCATTTTGAATGATATAGCGGCAAACGCGCCCAACAACAAGCTTGAGGCGTTGACGCGCTCTTTTTGCTTGTTGTCTATCAGCAACATAGAGCGGCTATATTCCAAGAACGAGGATATGGTTGCCGTTGACGTACTGTTGGAGTATTATGTCCAAACCGAAAAGGTAAAGCTGCTTGAAAAGCTTATCGAGTGCAGTTCGGCGGGGGTAAGCGGGCTTAGATTTGACTTTGATTTTGTCGGCGGCGAATTTTTGCATCATGACGCGAGCCATGAGGGCATAGAAAGGCGTAAGGCGGTGGTATTCTTCGGCGCGCTTACCGAAAGCGACGTTTTGCCAACTACGCCGTTTGGCGAAATGGTGGGGCTTGAAATCAAGGTGTCCGTGATGTTTTATCCGCCCGTATACAGCTATAGCGACTATACGGCTAGCTTTACTTTTGCCGACGAAGAGGGGCTGAAAACGGTTGAAGATATGCCGCTTAAGAGCATATCTATAGCACATGTCATGACGCAAGAAGCTGTCCCAAACATAGAAAATAATTGCAAGGTAGGCGCAATCAACCTGTCCGGTGCGACGTCGTTTGTTCTTGTTTTTGACGGATACGATAACGATTTTATCGATTACCTTGCCGATATGACGCTCAATTGCGACATCACCGACAACAATATGCCTATAAACTTTACACTTAAGCGAGGCGAAAAGGCTTATACGCATATCGTGGTTATCAAAGACCACAAGATGGTCATAAACGCTGACACGGGCAACGAGACTCATACCTTAACGCTTGTAAGGAGCGTTTCGGACGATGGGCGGAGGTAAATATAAATGGCATTGCACAATTTAAAAATAACGGTCATAGATGGCGGCAAAGCAGAGACTTCAGCGTTTGCGACGTCTTCAAATGCCGACACATCGTCTAAAAAGCGGAGCTCGTCCGGCAAAGACTCTACGATATACAATTTTTTTCACGTAAACCAAGGGCTTCGCGATAAGCTAAGTCAAGCCACGTCGCCAACGGTAGTGTTTAGCATACAGCAGGGGATGAACCTTGCCGTGCAAACAACAAGAGCGGCTATAAACTACTATGTCAGCGACATAGGCAGGGCTAACGGCGACAGCAACTATCAAGCCATTGTCAATCGCGAAATGGAAAAGGTTACCGACGCGCTCAGCGTAGGGCAAGGGTTTTGGAGTGGCGCGGTTGCAGGTTCTGCCATGGGCATTATAGGCGTTGCCGTAGGCGGTATCATAGGCGTAGCGTCGTCTGCGATAAACCTCGGCTTTAAATACGCAGAACGCGAGCGTGCCTATCAGCACGAGATGTTCAAAGAGCAAACTTCGCAAGCATACCAACTTGCGCGTGCCAATTACAGCGCTCTGACGGGGCGTGTGAGATGAAACAGAACAAAGCCCAGCAAAAAAATCTTGACACCAGTGGATAAAAGTATTACACTTGTAATACAATAAAGTAGGAGGTGCAAATTATGGTTTTAACTTTAAGGGTAAACGATAAAGAGCGCGAGCTTATAGAGAAAACGGCTAAGGTTTATGGCATGAGCATGTCCGAGTTTATGCGCCATGCTATTTTTGAGAAGCTGGAGGACGAATTTGACCTAAAGGCTTACGAAGAAGCCAAAGCTGAGTATGACGCAAATCCTAAGGTCTATTCGCTTGATGAGGTAAGCAAAATGCTGGGTATTGAGGACGATATCAAAGGGTGATTTGCTATGGACAAGCGATATTCGGTAGTTTTTTCGGAATATGCCGTGAGGCAGTTTAAAAAGTTGGACAAGCAAACGCAGGTTATGATTCAGCGGTGGATAATAAAAAACCTCAGCGGCTGCGAAGACCCTCGCGCTCATGGCAAGGCGTTGACCGCCAACCGAACGGGGCAGTGGCGGTATAGAATCGGCGACTACAGATTGATCTGCGATATACAAGAAGAACTCATCCGCATTTTAGTGTTGGAAGTCGGGCACAGAAAAAACATATACGACTGACATCCGCTGCGGGCAATAAACAAAGCAAATGAAAGACGCTGTGAAAACGGCGTCTTTTCATATAAAAACGGAGTGAAACATGCAAAATTATTATTGGAAAGTGTATTTGTGGAAAGACGGCAAGAGGGGCGACGACCTCACCAAATACGTCATGGCGCCTATCTTTTTAGAGGATAAGCTTGACGAAACGCTTGATACGGGCGAGATTATTTTAAAACGCATGCCCATATCAACCAAAACGGCTTACCCGCCCAAAACCAAGTTCCGCATAGAATGCTACCTTGACAAGGAGCACACCCAACAGCTTGACCATTGGGATATGGTTGTTGAACACGACGATGTGGAAGAGTACGTCGGTTGCCCGGACATCTGCACCCACCGCATACACCTCATAGAAGCGTCCGTTATAGCCCAAGGCATGCACGTTGACAACATAGCGCTTACCTACGAGCTGCAGGACGTCGATTTGAATTATAAGGTGGTAAATGACAGTTCTGGCGACTCACTAGATGCACTTGATAGAATTGAGGCGCAAGGCAACGGATGGGAACGTATAATACATGAAAATCAAGTAATAACTAGAGAAATGCTTGATGAAGTGGAAAAAACGGGCAACAATGAATTTGTATATTTTATCAATTCATATAATTATGTATGGCGCGACTATGATGATTTAAAGTCATTAAAGACAAGGTATAACGCCTTAAATTCACATAGCATTGAGTTTACAATTCCGACTTTAATAATACAAGGTGCTAAAGACGGGGAATGGGTGGACATTTGCGAGGCTCAAACTGAAACAACAATAATTATAAAACATTGTAGAGGTGATGAGATTTTAAGTAGTAAAGAACAAAAAATTATTTGTGGGCCCACTAATTTATCTGAAACAACAAGTTATCCCGAATTATATCAAGTAAGAGAAATGTCGGGTCGTCGAGAGTATTATCCTACATCAATAGATGGAATATCTTCTTACACTTATCTTGAAAACGGGACTTGGAATGAGCCCTTTGATTTTTCCGATCATTATTCACTCATTGACGGAGGTCCGACTCGTTCTTGTATATTTACATGGGAAAATGCTCAAGCAAAAAGTAAACGAATTACACTTGAAACGGAAATATTAACCGATGCACAACTTGCAGCGCATGAATATTTTAAATATGAAATTCATACAAGGGTGTATGATGAGAAAGTGTGGGTGGATGCCGAAATTGATGGGGATACACAGCATGTAATGTTACAAAGGGTATTTCCAACTTATTATGAGACGAGGTCGCAAATATGGTACTATAATGGCCAATTTCATGTTTCCAGTTATCAACTTGAAAATACTCCTACATATCACGAATGGGTAAATTGCAACGATATTTATTTTACAGCAGATTTTGAAGTAGGGGACACATCAACATTTGTTGACGGAGGTGCATTCCTGAAAAAAGCTGCGCCATATAATTGTCTACAGTTTTTGCAAAAGGCGTTGCTTACTGTCGACACACAAGTACTAGATATAAGGACGGAGTCTCTTGACGGATTAAAAGACAAATATCCCATATATGTGGATAATTCAGCACCAGATTATTGGAAAAATCAACTTGAGTCATGTCAGATGAATGAAACGGTGTTTGAGCAAAAAAACTTATGGGAAGTGCTCATTCAGATAGGCTATTATCGTCATGCTATTCCGTATTTGGAATTTGCGGAGGATGGGACAGACCGCTTTGTGTTAAAGTTTCATCAGCTTGGCGACACAAAGCAAAAGACGGATAGTAACACCAAAATAACGGTGTTCAATAGTCGGAATCTATCCGATTATTTCACGCAATATGACAGCTATGTTACCAACTTTTTTTCACCTCAAAACGAGGTGGAAGAGTGGCTCGTTCCTAAAACCAGCGACAGCTCATATCTTGTGTCAAACGACACAGCAGAAATTCATACTAAGTATCCGATACAAGGAATCAAGGAATTTGATTTAATTTATAATGGGCGTTCACATTCGGCATTAAACATGATTTTTGAGAAGGCGGTGTATCAAGTTTTAACGCCTTCAATAGAAATAAGACCATCGAAGGCAAGCGCATTATATTATTCTTTAGGGGATAACAAAATTTTAGGATTAACTTATATTCCCCCGAACAAAAATAACGGGGATGACTCATTTGCCTTAAAAAATATTTTAAGCTTATTATTCGGAACGAACCCTAACGGGGATATAAAATTTAATGATATACTGTTCCATATTAAATATATAGCAAAGGATAGCCTTAGAATATCGGAAGTACGCCCAGATATATTTAAATACATGAGAAGTTCTATGTATGAGAAATATCCGCACCATGAGCAGTTTTACGGCCAGCAGGATAAAATTGTGGACAGCGAGAGGTTTAGCGCCAACCTGTTTGGCAAGCTGATAAGGGTCGGCAATGCCGTGTATCAGCGGCAAGAGTATGTCAGCAATGCGCAAGACAGGAAAGAGAGCGGCGACCTTGTTATGCTGGGCGTAGAACCCTACTATGTTACAGCGGTTGAAAATGAATGTTATGCGGACGCAATGTTGCAAAAGGTAACTTACTCTAAAAACTTCAACCAGCTGTCTAATATTGTAACAATTCCTAGCGAGCCTCGATTTTATGAGGTGAGCGAAAGGTCAGAAGTTAGGCGAGAAGTCCGCATTTTGGACTTTTTAACATTAACAACCAATGAGAAAGCGCCTCAAAAATCATCGATGTTCATTAAGGATAAATATTGGCAAAATTTTGTAAGAGGAACTATTTTTGCGGATACAGCATTAGAACCCCCGAATTTTGCTTATACAAGATTTCAGGTCGATAAAAAGCGTAAGCGTGCAGGATGTTCTATTCCCGATGAAAAGTTGTTTCCAAGTTGTGAGGTTGAACGAAAAGGGGAAAATAGTATAGTTCCTAAAGCTTCTAGTGATCATATCGATGTTGTTTGCCCTCTCATGTGTTTCCCCCTTAAAAACGCAATTGTTTTTGAATGGGATATGGACGACAATTTTAAGGCTGGAGATAGTATTGATACTCAAACAAACGAGGCAAATGATACACTAGATCAAGCTTATTTTTCGATGACTCCTGTTAGATATTGCGACATCTTTGGGCGCGCTGATTTGTTTAGATTTGGGCTGTTTTATAAAAAGAATTGGGATATAAATCAAATTCGACGTCTCCCGTTTGTGGACGAGTCGGACGATTTTTTTAATACAAACGAAGTAATGTTTGAATTGCCGCCCAATTATGCTATTGCACTTGATAAAGATAATAGAGAGGCATTATCTTTTAACTATCAAATAAATATGGTGCATAACGACCAGTTTTTAACTTTTGCAAATTTATTTGGATCAAAGGGTAGTCGATTGCGGATGTGTTTATTAAACACGGAGGTTCCTAAGTTCTCTGAAACTGTCCCACTAAAGGAACCAAACTTAATATATGATAATGTATCATATTCTTTTGACGAAGGCAGCAATGCATTGCATGTAAAAATCGAAGTCCCAACAGGGATAAATATTAGCCAAGTAAAATCAATTGTTTTATACGAGGAGGATGCAGCATCTAAATATGCATATATATGTAGAAATGTTGCAAATAGAGATGATAATGACAAACTTAAAGATTGGTGGATATACCCAGCTATTGATTAAGAGGTGGAAAATTTGAAAAAATCAACTTCTCTTCATATCTTGTGGTTTTCTCGTATAAAACAATATATCCGCTTGCCTCAATAAAAGTACATGAAGGATAAGTTCTTTTTATTCTAGTCCAATCATCGGCATCCATGTATGGCATAACATATTGTTCTCTTTGTTCTATAAGGAACCAATCATCTTCCAATGGCGTTCCGGACAAAAATAAATTGTGATTTACATACATGGTGTGGTCCCCATGATAATATGCACTGAACTTGTAAAATTCAGACGTGCTGTCTTTTTCGGTATAAGAAGCGGAAATAGACAATATGTCGTTGGTACCTTTGTAATAAGTTACAGACCAATCTATATTATTGATGGTTTCATTAAAATGATATGTGATTAAGTTCTGTGTAGGTTTATCCAGTTGCTCCGCATTTTCGTCGGAAGCGCATCCCGTCAGGATGAAGCACAGCGCGCAGCTGAGCATTACGATAGTGGTGATAAAACAAATGAACTTTTTCATAGCCATTACCTCTATGAAAATAATAAGCACAAACGTCAAAATTGTCAACAAGCGGCAGAAAGGAGGAAGAAAATTTATTTCGGAGGAGGGCGAAAATGAAAGACTATGAATATTTCAAAGCGCACCGTGATGAGCTGATAGAGAAATACCCCAACAAGTTTGTTGTCATCAAAAGTTGCGCCGTCGTCGCGGTGTATGACGCGTTTATGGAGGCATACAACGAAACGGTCAAGACCGAGGCGCTTGGCACGTTTATCATCCAACAGTGTGTAGACGATGACAGCACGGCGGCGCATTTTCATAACAGCAACGTTAAGTTTGCATGAGAAACACAATCAACAAAAACTTCCGATGGCTGTCATAACTCCGAACGAGAGCGACTGCATTGCTTATCTTCCATCTCCGTACACGATAGGACTAGATAAAGATAATCGAGAGGAGCTTTCTTTCAACTATCAAATAAATCTATTGCATCGACCGACGGAGGACGACACCGAGGACTTTATTACTTTTCCGAATCTTTTTGGACAAAAAGACGGCCCATTAAAACTCTTCTTCATGAGAGAACCACAAAGCCTATTTAATGGGAACATTAAATTGACACTTAATAGCACATTGGCAATTGAGGAGTGGAATACCCCAATTGAACATGATGATATTAATGCAATTGAGATTAAAATTACCGCGCCGAAGAATGTCGCAGTTAAAGATATTCAGTCAATTGCTCTATGTTCAGTCGATAAAGATAATAGGGTTACAGCATATATCGTCAAAAATGTTCAGGGATACTCTGATGATGAAAAATTAAAAAGTTGGTGGATATATCCTGTATAATAACCCCACGCTTATAACTCAAATATTATATTTTTGAGGCATTTGGAATTGCCTAAATCAAATCCGACGACGATGTATTGATAGTCAGAAGAATTTATGCGCGGAGGACGGTACTCGACACTTTCATTAGGGTGAATGATTGTGTCATTGTTTTTAGTGAACCATGTGAAATATTCGTCATCAATATATGAAACGCCTGCAAACGCAATGTTTCCAAGTGGGAAAGGCATCGGTGAGAGGTTCTTGACAATAAATACTTCGAGCTGCTCTCTATTGTCCCACCCGACAAAAGTTACCTCAGCCATGATAGAGTTATTAGAATAAAGTGTCGCGGTTTCACCTTTTTTGTAAACTTTCATCGGTGCAGGTGCTTGTGATTGTAACGATTCGAGTTGTTCTTGAAGCTCTGATATTTGATTTTTAAGGGCATCAATTTCGTCCTCCTGCCCGCATCCCGTTAGGATGAAGCACAGCGCGCAGCTGAGCATTACGATAGTGGTGATAAAACAAATGAACTTTTTCATAGCCATTACCTC